>CAIUCF010000575.1 GCA_903897565.1 uncultured Rhodospirillales bacterium
CGGCGTCGAGCGACTGATCCTGGTTGAAGCAGGAGAACACCACCGTTTCCTCCCCGGTCACCGGGTCCTTGTGCTGCTGCAGGCACTGGGCGCAGATTTCCTTCATCATGCACTGCATCGGCGAGTTGATGGAGCCGACGGCGCAATGACCGGGTTTCAGCAACGGCTTCAGCACCGTGTGCCGGGCATTGGCGACGGCGCGCATCATGCCGTCGGAGCCGATCGCGATGATGCGGTCGACATCGCTGAGCGCGATCTCCGGGGCGCCGAGGCCGCCGGTGCCATAGGTCGAAATCGCTTCGACGATGTTGCCGACGAAGTTGCGATCACCCGGGCGGCCAGGCTCGAAGCCCGGCGCCTCGTCGCAGCACCAGACCACGACGTCGGCGGCGCGTTCGATCTCCTCGACCTTGTAGCGATCGATGACCTTCTTGTAGCCGGCGAAGCAGATCACCTTCGAGCCGGCGGCGCGCAGCGCCTGGCCGATCGAGAACAGCACGGCATTGCCGAGGCCGCCGCCCGCGAGCAGCACGGTTTCGCCCGCCGGAGTCTCGGTCGGCTCACCGGTCGGACCCATCAGGATCACGGGCTCGCCCGGCTTCAACAGCGCGCAGAGATCGGACGATCCGCCCATCTCCAGCACGATGGTCGAGAGCAGGCCCTTCTCCTTGTCGACCGAGGCGCCGGTCAGCGCGAGGCCTTCCATCGCCAGCAAGGTATCGTTGCTGGACTGAGCGAAGGATTCGAAATTCTGCAGCCGGTAGAACTGGCCGGGCTCGAAACTCCGCGCGGCGAAGGGCGCCTTGACGACGACCTCGATGATGGTCGGCGTCAGACGGTGAACCGCGTGCACGGTCGCGCGCAGGCCTTCGTTGACGATGTCGACCAGGGCCTCGGGTTCTATCGCCGTCGGTGCGCGCTGCCCGAGCACCCGGGAGACGACCGGATAGCCCTGCTTGGCACTGCCCATCGCCTTGACGACATTGCCGGCGAACGACGGGTGGAGATCGCCGAAGAAGCTCATCGCGCGGCCATCCGGCCGCTTGTTGACGAGCACCTCGACCGTCTTCGGCTTGGCGCTCCGCTCCGGCTTGACCGGCTGACCATCCTCGTCGAAGGCCTGGAAATACTTGCCGTCGATGACGACGTTGGCGGGGTCCTCACGACCGAGCACGGTGTTCGGCTGGGTGCCGGCGGCCACCAGGATCGTGCGCGCCGGCAGGGTCACGGGATATTTCTCGCCGCTCGGCTTGCCCGTATCCGGATCGACGGCGTGATGCGTGAACTTGAGCGCCGCGGCACAGCCCCACTGGTCGATCTCGACCTCTTCCGGAGTCAGGCATTCGGCGATGCGGATGCCCTCCTCCATCGCCAGCGAGACTTCTTCGTGATTGAGGGTGTAGCTGGGCGCGTCGACCAGGCGGCGGCGATAGGCCATGGTCACACCACCCCAGGAATCGAGCAGCTTGGCCAGCGCCGGCGGCCGGTTCGCGGCCGCCGCGATCACCCGCTCTGCGCGGATCGACTTGGCGTGGGCGATAAACTCGTTCGCGGCATCGGTCTCGGCCGGCGTCCACGACGCGCGCACCGTGGCCTCGCCGCGCTCGGCGACCAGGGTCTCGTAGCGGCTCAGGAACTTCTCGACCTGCACCGGGTAATAGGCGAGTGACTCCGTCGCCGTGTCGATCGCGGTCAGGCCGCCGCCGATCACCACCACCGGCAGACGGACCTGGAGATTGGCGATCGAGTTGGTCTTGGCGGCGCCGGTAAGCTGCAGCGCCATCAGAAAGTCCGACGCCTGGCGCACGCCGGTGGCAAGCCCGTTCTTCATCGGAATCACGGTCGGCCGCCCGGCGCCGGCGCAGAGCGCGATATGGTAGAAGCCGAGCTCGAACGCGCTCTCGACCGTCATGGTGCCGCCGAAGCGGACGCCGCCGATCATGGTGAAGCGTCGGCGACGCTCCAGCAGCAGGCGGATAACCTTCAGGTAGTTCTTGTTCCAGCGCACGGTGATGCCGTATTCGGCGACGCCGCCAAACCCGGCCATGGCGCGCTCGTTCAGCGATTCCCAGAGCACGCTGATATCGATGATCGGATCGAACGGCACGCGCGAGCCATCGGCGGCGATACCGCTCAAGCGCTCCGGCAGCGGCTCGATCTTCAGGCCGTCGACGGCGACGACGAAATGGCCGTCATTCATCAGGTGATGCGACAGCGTATAGCCGGCCGGACCGAGGCCGACGACGAGGACCTTGTAGCCCGTCTCCGGC
>CAIUCF010000576.1 GCA_903897565.1 uncultured Rhodospirillales bacterium
CCGAACGCGCGGAACAGTACCAGTGCGTCCACAAACCCTAAACCAGGGTGCGCGAAGGCCTGGGGAAGGACCCCGACCACGGCGAAGCCCAGACCTTGCCACAGCGCGACGGCGCGGGTGTTGGTGCTGACCACGCAGTTGAACTCCATCGCCCGGAAGCCGCGCGCCCGGGCGAGTTCCAGCGAATGGCGACACATGGCGCGGGCGACGCCGCGCCCGGTCGCGTTCGCCGCGGTCACGTAGCCGCAATTGGCGACGTGATTGCCGCCGCCGAGCTGATTGGCCTGGAGATAGTAGGTGCCGACGACGACTTCGTCCTCCAGCGCGACGAAGACGCTGTGATGAGGAGCGAACCAGAAGTTCAGCGCCTCGCGTCGCGACCAGTCGCGTGGCAGGGCGTAGGTCTCGCCGGCGCGCAGGACGGGCTCGAGGATTCGCCAGATCGCGACATGATGGGTTCGCTGCGCGGGTAAAATCTCCCTCACGGGCATTCCTTACCAATTCAGGCGTGTTGCGGCTGCTTTGTTAACCCGATATTTCCATTATCCCGGATAAGAAAACATAGGTGCCACGCTCAAATTCCACGGGGCGTGGGGCTGTGCAGCGCAGCAAACTCGGCTAGAATCGCGGCCACGGTATTTGCTCTAGGAAAGATCGTCACATGTCGTACTGGGTCATCGGCGGAGAATATCAGGACACGTCGTTCAAGACTCCTGCGAAGGACCGCGCGCTTGAGCAGCTGGGCCCGTTCGCCACCTACAAAGAAGCCCACGATGCCTGGGCGACCCGGGCCTGGGCCACCGTCGACAGCTGCATGTTCCGCTTCCGCATCTTCAAGGATGATTTCGACGTCAACGGCGACAACGACATCGAGCCGCCTTGCGAGGATACCGGCCATCATCCGGCCTCACCCGACGCCAAACCGAAGCAGGCGGCGGTCGCCGGCTAAGGCAGCAGCCGCCAGACCGCGGCGGAACGCTCGGTGCGGTCTTCCAGTTCCAGGCTCGTCGGCACCGCGTAACGGGCAATTTCTTCGACGCCCTCCGCCGGGCTGTAGTTGCGTCCGGGATCGCCGAGCAGGACCACCGCACCGGCGGCGACCGCCTCGCGCATCCAGGCCAGCAGTCGCGTCGCCAGCGGCTTCTCGTAGCACATGTCGCCGACTAGGATCAGCTCGGCGCGCGTCTCACCGCCGATGATGTCCCCTGCCTCGATCTCCAGCGCGACGCCGTTCAGGCCGGCATTGATACCGATGACGGTACAGGCGATCGAATCGATATCGACCGCCCGCACCGACGCCGCGCCCGCTATTGCCGCGGCGATCCCGCACAGGCCCGATCCCGATCCGAAATCCAGGACCCTGCGGCCGGCAACCAGTTCGGGATGGTCGAGCACGTGGCGGGCCAATGCCTGCCCGCCGGCCCAGGCGAAAGCCCAGAACGGCGGCGGCACTTCGACGTCCGCCAGCTCGGCCTCTGTCGCCTGCCAGATCGGCGTGATCTCGGTCGCCAGATAGAGCGAGATTTCCGGCACGATCGGCGGTGACGCGATCACGGTATGGCGGCGGATGAAGCTCTCGGCGGCAGCCGGGTCGAGC
>CAIUCF010000577.1 GCA_903897565.1 uncultured Rhodospirillales bacterium
GACCTTGCGCGATCCGGTCAGCCGTTCTGGCCGCAATTCGGTGCAATGCCGCGACAACACCAGGACATTCTCGCGGAACGTGTTCAAGGCCAGCGGTTTAGCCTTCAGCATGATCTTCCCTGTTAAAGCGACGCGTCGGCTCTTGTAGCACGAAGTCGCGCGTCAGTCGGGCTTGACCGGATAGCCCAGCGCCTGCCAGCCGAAATCGAACAAGGGCAGCGACGCGACGGCAAAATCCGCAAGCCGCGCGATCACGGCAGGTCCGGAGACCTCGTCGCGGGTCAGGGCCTGTCGCAGGATCAGCGAGCGCCGGCACAGGGCGTCGATCAGATCGGGATCGGTCACGGCATCGAAGCCCCGCGGCTTGCGTTTGAGGGCATCCTCGTCCGGGGCGAGTGCGAGCCCGGTCTTGTCGAGCGCCGCGACCATCTGGCGGAAATCCTTGGGCCGGGTGGCGATCCTCGCGCGCATCGCGGCCAACCCGTCGTCGGGCAGATGATAGAACCCCGACCCGGCCCAACTCCCCGTCGGATCGACATGGATATAGAGCAGGCCCGGCGATTGCTTGCTGCCGTCGCGCGTCAGGACGGCACCGATATGGGTTTTGTAGGGCCGCTTGTCGCGGGCGAAGCGGACGTCGCGATGAATGCGAAAGATCGCCCGCTTGGGGTCGGCCTGCAGCGGCACCTTGCGTCGCGCCAGCTCGGCCGACAGATCGGCGAGCAGGTCGAGCATCGGCGCTTTGACAGCCTTGTCGTAGACGGCTTTGTGCTCCTGGAACCAGGCGCGTTCCTGGGTAAAATAAAGTTCGTCGAAGAAGGCGAAGGCTTCGGGCGTGAAGCCCTTGAACTGCAATCCGGTCATCATCTCCCCTTATAGTTCGGACACGTCGACGTGTCCCGCCACTGATGCTTTTTTTCGCTTCGGACAGTACGTGCATCTTGACTTGGAGGCACCCCAACCCCCATCTCTGGCACTCACACCGGTCGACTGCTAACAAAGCGTGGCGGCCGGTCCCTCGCTACGTTCGATAAGAACCAAAATATTAAGGATTGTCCTCATGAAATTCCGCCCGCTCCATGACCGTGTCGTCGTGCAACGTATCGAAGCGGAAGAGAAGACCAAGGGCGGGATCATCATCCCCGACACCGCGAAGGAAAAGCCGCAGGAAGGCAAGATCATCGCGGTCGGCCCTGGCATCCGTGACAACAACGGCAAGGTCAACCCGCTCGACGTCAAGGTCGGCGACCGGATCCTGTTCGGCAAGTGGTCGGGCAGCGAGATCAAGCTCGATGGCGTCGACTACCTCGTCATGAAGGAAACGGACGTCATCGGCGTCGTCAACGCTTCTTAAAGCCAAAACAAGATCGCGGCCGCGGCCACAGGGCTGCGGCGCTTAAAACATTACGCAGGGATACCAAGATATGTCCGCCAAGGAAGTCAAGTTCGGCTCGGATGCCCGTGAGCGCATGATGCGCGGCATCGACATCATCGCCAACACCGTCAAGGTGACGCTCGGCCCGAAGGGTCGCAACGTCGTCATCGACAAGTCCTACGGTTCGCCGCGCATCACCAAGGACGGCGTCACCGTCGCCAAGGAGATCGAGCTC
>CAIUCF010000578.1 GCA_903897565.1 uncultured Rhodospirillales bacterium
ATGCCTGCTGCAGTACCTTGCCGGCGATGACGGGGCGGTCACCCGGATGGTGGCCAATGCCCGGCTTACTCTCGAGGCGCTGTACCGAGGCGAGACCGAAACCCGGCGCGGCTCGTGAGCCTCGCGCCGAACGGCGAACAGCACTGAGCTTTACCACCGTCGAACCTTGATCCAGATCAATGTTGTCCTGCCAAAGTGACGTCAAGTTTTCTTGACACCTTGGGAGGGCGGCCTGTGCGCATCGTTCTGATCCATCCTAATTATCATTCGGGCGGCGCGGAAATCGCAGGAAACTGGCCGCCGGCCTGGGCCGCCTATCTGACCGGCGCGCTTAAGGGCGCTGGGTACACCGACGTCCATTTCATCGACGCGATGACCAACAACCTGACCGACGAAGCGCTGCGCGGCCGACTTGCCGCCCTCAAGCCCGACGTCGTCGGCGCGACGGCGATCACGCCCTCGATCTACAAGGCGGAGCGCGCGCTCGAGATCGCCAAGGAACTCAATCCGGAGGCGATCACGATGCTCGGCGGCATCCACGCCACCTTCATGTATCAGCAGGTCCTGACCGAGGCGCCGTGGATCGACGTGATCGTGCGCGGCGAGGGCGAAGAGATCCTGATCGCTCTTATGAATTTGATCGACCGTGGGGGGTGGCCCGTCGCGCGTCACACGATCAAGGGTCTGGCCTATGCCGAGACCGCGGCCGAAGGCGGCCGCATCGTGGCGACGCCGGCGGCGCCGACCATCAAGGATCTCGACGCGATCAATCCCGACTGGAGCATTCTCGAGTGGGATAAATACAAGTACATCCCCCTCGGCAGCCGTGTCGCGATCCCGAACATGGCGCGCGGCTGTCCCTTCACCTGCTCGTTCTGTTCGCAGTGGAAATTCTGGCGCGACTACCGGATTCGCGACCCGAAGAAGGTCGTCGACGAGATCGAGCAGCTCTACACGGAATACGATGTTCGCTTCTTCATCCTTGCCGATGAGGAGCCGACCATCAATCGCAAGAAATTCATCGAGTTCTGCGAGGAACTGATCGCCCGCGGCCTGTCCGAGAAGGTGCAATGGGGCATCAATACCCGGGTCACGGATATCCTGCGCGACGAGAAGCACCTCGCCCTCTATCGCCGCGCCGGGCTGATCCATGTCTCGCTCGGCACGGAGGCGGCGGCCCAGCTCAAGCTCGATCGTTTCAACAAGGAGACCAAGGTCGCCGACAACAAGCGGGCGATCAGGTTGCTGCGCGACGCCGGCATCGTCGTCGAAGCGCAGTTCATCGTCGGCCTCGAGAACGAGACCGCCGAGACCCTGGAAGAGACCTATCGCATGGCGATGGACTGGAAACCGGACCTGGCCAACTGGTCGATGTATACGCCCTGGCCCTTTACCCAGCTGTTCCAGGAGCTGAGCGACAAGGTCGAAATCTTCGACTTCGACAAGTACAATTTCGTCACGCCGATCTTGAAGCCGGAAGCGATGGAGCGCGGCGAGCTGCTCGACCGGGTGATGAACAACTATCGCCGCTTCTACATGTACAAGGCGTTCTTCTCCTATCCGTGGTCGGGCACTGGTCAGCGGCGCCGCTACCTGCTCGGCTGCCTCAAGGCATTCCTGAAATCGGGGTTCGAGCGCAAGTTCTACGACCTCGGCAAGGTCGGCTATTGGGGGCCGCAATCGAAGAAGAAGGTCGATTTCCATTTCGACGAGGGTCGCACTCTCGCCCCGGCGCAGACCGCCGATTGGGAGGCCAATGCCGACCGTTCCCGCAAAGGCAAGGATTTCATGGGCGGGGTGATGGCCTGCGGCGGCAGCTCCGAGCAGCTGGAAGACGACGATGTTGCCCGCGCCCATCACCTCCATTGAGCGGGGCGACCGACCTAACGGCCATAATCATCACGGCGGCGTGATCGGCCCGAACGCGGTGATCCAACTGGCCGAGGCGTTGCGACGGGCCGGCCTCGCCTGGGTCGCCCGCGCCGCCTTTGCCGAGGCCGATGCCGAGGACTGGCTTGCAGTCCCGCCGTGCGCGATGGTCGAGGAGAGCAAGGTCGCTTTGCTGCATCAGCTGGTCCGACGCTCGTTGCCACCGGCGCGCGCGGAAGCCGTGATGCAGGACGCGGGCCGGCTGACCGCAGAATACCTGCTGGCCCATCGCATTCCGCGGGCAGCGCAATCGGTGCTCAAGCTGCTGCCGCCGGCACTGGCGATGCGGAGCTTGCTGCCGGCGATCCGTAGCCATGCCTGGACCTTTGTCGGGTCGGGACATTTCATCGCCCGGGCCGGTTCGCCGACGGTGTTCGAGATCCACGGCAATCCGCTCTGCGCCCACGAGGCGGCCCTGCATCCTGTCTGCGCCTGGCACGCCGCGGTGTTCGAGCGGCTGTTCGCAGTGCTCGTCTCGCCATATACGCGCGTGGTCGAGTCTTCCTGCGAGGCTCAGGGCGATCCTTGCTGCCGGTTCGTCGCGGAATGGCGCAACCGTCATCCCCATTGATCGTAGGCCGCCGCCGGACTGGATTTGTCCCGCGTCTTCATAGCATGGTAGCAGCTCGGGAGCCGGAACGCCGTGGTGTCGACCGGCCAGCAGAGGGAGTGTTCGTGTGCTGCTACTGATTCTGGGTATCGTGCTGTTTCTGGGCACGCACACCGTCGCGACGATGCGGGAGACGCGGGGCAATCTGATCGCGAAATTCGGCGCGGTCCCGTACAAGGTCGGCTATTCACTGGCGGCCCTGATCGGCTTCGTGCTGATCGTCAAGGGCTTCGGCGCCTATCGCGCCGATGCCTGGCACCAGGTCTGGAACCCGCCGTTCTGGATGGCGCATATCACCAAGCTGCTGATGTGGTTCGCCTTCGTCGCGCTGGCCTGCATGAACCCGGCGCCGGGCCGGATCCGCGGCTGGCTGCGCCACCCGATGCTCGTCGCCATCAAGATCTGGGCGCTCGCGCATCTGTTGGCGAATGGCGATCTCGGGGGCATGCTCGTGTTCGGCTCGTTCCTGGCCTGGGCGGTCTATGACCGGATCTCGGTCAAGCGGCGTGGCGATCTCGGCGCGCCGCGGCTCGATCACTTCACCCGCGCCGATGGTCTGGCGCTTGCCGTCGGTACTTCGGCCTATCTGGTCATGTACGCCCTGCACGGCTTTATCATCGGCGTCTCGCTGGTCGGCTGAGTAAGACGAGATGTGCGGCCGGGCGCGCCAAGTCCTCGACTGGCAGGAGCTCAAGGTCAAGTGGTGGCAGGGCCAGCCGGCGCTGAACATGGCGCCGCGCTGGAACGCGGCGCCACGCCAGGACCTGACGGTGATCCGTGCGCATGCCGGGGGCAACGGCGCCGAGGCGCTGGCGATGAACTGGGGCTTCGTGCCGTCCTGGGAAAAGGATGCCAAGGGCGGCCGGCGGCCGATCAACGCCAAGGCCGAAAGCATCGCCGCCGGCAACGGCATGTGGCGCGACGCCTTCCGCCGCCGCCGTGCCGTCTTCCCGGTCTCCGGCTTCTACGAATGGCAACGTGTCGGCGCGGCCAAGCATCCCTATTCGATCGACCCGCGCGACGGCGGCATGATGGCGCTGGCCTCGCTGTGGGACAGTTGGCGCGATCCGACGACGGCCGAGACGCTTACCAGCTTCGCCGTCATCACCTGCCCCGCCAACGCGGTGATGGCCACAATCCATGACCGCATGCCGGTGGTGATCGCGCCTGGCGACGTCGAGGCATGGCTGCACGCGCCTGCTGCAGAAGTTATGGCGCAGATGGTGCCGTGCCCGGAGGACGCATTGACCGTCTATCCGGTCAGCCCGCGGCTCGGCAATGTCCGCAATGACGATCCCGGCCTGCTCGATCCGGCGACCTGACGGGCAAACACGCTCGGGGGGGCGTTTGACGCTTTTCGTCTCACCGCCATCCGAAAAGGATAGTGCTGCGATTGCCTCGACGTGGGTAAGATCAAACTGAACAAGCAACAAGAAGCATCGGGGTGGGATGATGGCCGTGCACAATCGCGAAAACGACGAGACACGGGCCGACCTCCGATACGGATCCGAAATTGATCTCTTCTCGACCGCGTCCCTGATGGATCCATACGCCGATTACGCCGCGCTGCAGGCGATCGGTCCCCTCGCCTATATGAGCCGCTACGGGACGTGGGTTGCGACTCGATATGACGCGGTCCGCCTTATCCTGACCGATGCAGATACCTTCCGCAGCGGTCATGGCATCGGCATGAACGATACCCTCACTACTGCATGGATGGATTTTGCGCCGTCGCGCGACGGCGAGGATCATGCGCCGTTGCGGCTCGTCATGATGCAGAGCGTCGGCCCAAAGGCGGCGACGGCGGCGCAACCCGAGATCGAGAGGGCCGCGGCGGCACTTGTCGACGAGGTGGTATCCCGCCTCGAGTTTGACGCCGTGACCGAGCTTGCTCAGATGCTGCCTATTCTCTCCATCGTCGAACTGCTCGGTTTTCCGGCCGATATCGAAACGCGGCGGAACCTGCTGCACTGGGCGACCGATGCCTATAATTGCTGCGGCCCCGATGGCAGCTTCGCGGCGACCCTGCCAAGCATGCAGAAGCTCTACGGCTTTGTCGTGGAGAACATGTCGCGACACAAGATGCGTCCTGGCAGCGTCGGCGCGTTGACCTTCGAGGCGGTCGATCGCGGCACGATTACCGAAGAGCAGGCAGTGGGGATCATGGGCGGATACGCCACCGCCGGCCTTGACACGACCGCGAGTGGCATCGGCGGTTGGCTGATGCTTCTGGCGCAGAACCCGGACCAGTGGGAAGTTCTACGCGATGATCCGGCGTTGATTCCGAGCGCGTTCCAGGAAGCGGTGCGGATGGAATCCCCGGCGCAATGGTTCACACGCGTCACCTCGCGGGAGGTCGCCTTCGAGGATGTCGTGATCCCTGCGGGAACCCGGATCATGCACAGCTACGGCGCCGCCAATCGCGACGGTGGCAAGTATCTCGATCCCGCGCGATACGATATCCGCCGCAATCCGACCGATCATCTGGGCTTCGGCATCGGGGTTCACACCTGCATGGGCAAATGGCTCTCGAACATCGAGGCTCACGCCCTGATGCGGGCCTTTGTCAGCCGTGTCGATCGGATCGAGTTGACGGGGCCGCCGGTCCGCCACCTCAACAACCTGATCCGCAGCCTCGAGCATCTGCCGATGCGCGTGCACCTGCGTTGAGGCGGCTCTGCCTCGCTGTGTCCCGGGATCGGCGGACGAGTCCTACTGCCCCGCCATATAGGCCTTGAAGGCTTCGGCGTAGTCGGGATGCCAGCGCGACAGGGCAGGGCGGTTCTCGGTGATGTCCTGTGCCGCCCAGAGAATGCGCTTCTCGTCCATCTCGCGCGTCGTCTCGTTGTCCTGGCAAAGGATGTAGAACTCGCCGTGGGCGATGCCTTCGAGCATCCGCGTCACGACCTGATCCGGCGACCAGGCGCCGGGCGGCTGGCTCGTGTGCCTTCCCGTGGTCATGCCGGTATAGGTGAAGCCGGGGATCAGGAGATGGACGGTGACCCGGCCGGCGGTCTCGGTGCGCAGGGTATGGGCGAGGCCTTCGGTCAGCGCCTTCACGCCTGATTTGCTGACGTTGTAGGCGGTGTCGCCCGGCGGCTGGGTGATGCCCTGCTTGGAGCCGGTATTGATGACGAGGCCGGGCAGGGTGCCGCCGACCATGCCGGGCACGAAGGCCTGGACGCCATGCAGCACCCCGAAGAGATTGACGCCGAGCACCCGTGTCCAGGCTTCGGGCGCCGCGAGGGCATTGCCGCCGCCGCCGACGCCGGCATTGTTCATGATGACCGAGACTGCGCCGAACCGGTCTCTCACCGCAGCAGCCAGCGCTGCGACCGACGCGCTATCGGCGACGTCGACGGTCTGGATGAGGAACTCGCTGCCGGCGGGAAGCGCCTTTGCGGCGGCTTCGAGCTTTTCGTGGTCGCGATCGGCGAGGACGACGCGCAGGCCGAGCGCGGCGAAGCGGATCGCGGCCGCGAGGCCGATGCCGCTGGCAGCGCCGGTGATGACAGCGACATTGCCGCGGGCGAGCGCGGGGTGGATGATCTGATCGGTCATGAGGCGGGGCTCCAGATGAGGGCGGGGTGCCGCTGGAGCCTGATGACGCCGGGACGACGTCTAAATCAGGCTCTCACGCCATAATCTAGGTGTTCGCAGCGCCTTCGGCGATCCATTGCGTGATCAGCGCAATGTCGCCGGCGGCGAGCGGGTGCGGGATGTCCATCTTCGGCATCGGATCGCCGGTGCCGCCGACCGCCTTGTAGGTGCCGTCGAGTTTGTGGATCAGATAGCTCTTGG
>CAIUCF010000579.1 GCA_903897565.1 uncultured Rhodospirillales bacterium
CGGCGGTGATCGCGACGACGCCGGTGCCGCAGGCGACATCGAGCACGGCCTGCCCGGCTTCGACACCGGCGAAGCCGACGAGATGGGCTGCCGCCGGCGTGGTGAAGGCGGCGATCGGCGCGAAGCTCGACCAGCCTTCGCGCTGGGCGGCTTTGAAACTGCTGAACGGATCCTCGGACATTGTCTGCCTCTTCGTTATTTCCGATCGATGGGTGGCGTCGTCTCAGCGCTTCAGGCGACCCATCAGATAGAACTCGTCATTGGGGCGCAACGTGATCAGGCTCGCCATCCGGTTCGACATCGCGAAGAACGCGCTGATGGCGCCGATATCCCAGGCATCCTCGTCGCTCCAGCCATGGGATTTGAGCGCCGCGAAATCGGCGTCGTCGATCGCCTCGGACTGGCGCGACACTTTCATGGCGAAATCGAGCATCGCCTTCTGCCGCGGCGTGATGTCGGCCTTGCGGTAATTGGTGGCGATCTGGTCGGCGAGCAGCGGGTTGCGGGCGCGGATCCGGAGAATGGCGCCGTGGGCGACGACGCAGTACTGGCACTGGTTCATCGCCGAGGTCGCGATCACGATCATTTCGCGCTCGGCCTTGGTCAGGCCGCGGTCGCCTTCCATCAGCGCGTCGTGATAGGCCACGAAGGCGCGGAATTCGTCGGGGCGATGGGCGAAGGCGAGGAAGACGTTGGGCACGAACTCCAGCTTTTCCTGGATCCCGAGAATGCGTGTGCGGATGTCGTCGGGCAGGTCGCCGAGATCCGGGACCGGATAGCGGCTGATGGGCTTGTGCTCCAAGGTTGGATCCTCCTCTTGTCTTATACCGAGACATTAGCCTAATTGACCGCCCGAAGCGCGGCCAATGTCCAGATCAAATCGTCGCCCCGACGTGGTTCTGGCGTTCCGCCACCGGGTCGTGGAAACTGCCGGCAAGAACAGCCGAGCCGGCCCGGCAAGCACGATGAGGAGGGAATGATGACTGTAGTCACGCTTGCGAGGTCGAGCCGAGGGCCCGCCCATGGCTGAAGACCGCATTCCCGTCATCATCGGCATCGGCGAGGTCCTCGACCGGCCGGAAGACCCGGGGCAGGGGCTGGAGCCGCTCGCGCTGATGGCGGAGGCGTTGCGCCTGGCGGACGCCGATGGCGGCGGTGGCCTCGTCGCCGCCATTGATTCACTCGACATCGTCAATCTGATGAGCTGGCGCTACGCCGACCCGGCCGCGCAGCTGATCGTTCGGATGGGGATCAAGCCGCGCCGCGCCGTCTACGGGCCGATCGGGGGTGAGAGTCCGGTGCGGCTGGTCCATGAGGCGGCGCTTCGCATCGCCGGTGGCGAGAGCGCGGTCGCGGCGATCGTCGGCGCCGAGGCGCAGAGCACGGTCGCCAAGGCCCAGCGCGCCGGGATCGCTCTGCCCTGGACGCCGCAGCTTGCCGGCGGGCCGCCGCCGCTGCGCGGCGACGATTTCCTGCATCCGCTGGCGGCCCGCCTCGGCGTCACCCAGCCGACCAATGTCTATCCGTTCTATGACGCCGCCTCGGCGACCTATTGGGGCCAGACCCCGGCCGAGGCGCTGGCCGAATCCGGGCTGCTGTGGTCGGAATACGCCCGGGTCGCGGCGGCAAATCCCAACGCCTGGCTGCGGCAAGCCTTCACTCCCGAAGAGATCACCGCGCCGACGCCCGACAACCGGCTCATCGCCTGGCCCTATACCAAGCGCATGGTCGCCAATCCCACCGTCAACCAGGGCGCGGCGGTGATCGTCACCAGCCTGGCGCGGGCGCGGGCCGCCGGGGTTCCGGAGTCCCGACTGATCCATGTCTGGGGCGGCGCCGCCGCCAACGAGCCGCGCGACTACCTCGATCGTGACCAGTATTATCAGAGCTACGCCCAGGACGCGGTGCTCGAGGCGGCGTTGAAGATGACCGGTCACCGCGGCTTCGATGCGCTCGAGCTATACAGCTGCTTCCCCTGCGTGCCGAAGATGGCGCGGCGGACGCTCGGGCTCGGCGAAGACGTCCAGCCGACGGTCACCGGCGGCCTGACCTTTTTCGGCGCGCCGCTCAACAATTACATGACTCATGCGGTCTGCGCGATGGTGCGGCGGTTGCGGGAAAGCGGCGGTCTCGGCCTCGTCTATGGCCAGGGCGAGTTCGTGACCAAGCACCACGCGATCGTGCTGTCGCCCGAAGGCTCCGATCATCGCCTGGCGCCGGTTGACGGCGCGGTGCAGGCCGAGGCCGATATCCGTCGCGGTCCCATCCCGCGCTTCGTCGAGGCGGCGACCGGCCCCGCGACACTGGAAACCTTCACCGTGATCTATGATCGCGACGGCCGGCCCGCCCACGGTGTCGTCCTCGCCCTGCTGCCGGACGGCCGCCGGACGATGGCGCGGGTGCCGGCGCAGGACGAGGATACGATCGACCGCCTTACCGCGCTCGACCGCTCGCCGATCGGCGATGATGGGGTGCTAGCGGCAGCCGCTGACGGGATTTCGGACTGGCGGGCGGTTTAGATCACCGGCCCACAA
>CAIUCF010000580.1 GCA_903897565.1 uncultured Rhodospirillales bacterium
AGGATCAAAGGCGGAAATAGCGGGTCGCAACAAAGGGCAGGGGGACGATTTTCGCCGGCCGTGGTGTGTCGCGCACGATCAGGTCGAGCGCGGTCCCGGCGGCCGCGACGCGCGCCTCGACATAGCCCATGGCGATCGGGCCGCCGAGGCTGGGTCCGTAGCCGCCGCTGGTGACGGTGCCGACGACGCGGCCGCCAGCCTGGATTTCGGTATGTTCGCGGGCCGGCGCGCGGCCCTCCGGCAGGATGCCGACGCGACGGCGCGGCGGACCCTCGGCGATCTGGCGCTGAATGATCTGCGCGCCGGGAAAGCCGCCCTCGGCGCGACGACGTTTGCCGATCGACCACAGCAATCCGGCCTCGACCGGAGTCGTGGTCGGGTCGATATCATGCCCGTACAGACAGAGGCCTGCCTCGAGCCGCAACGAATCCCGCGCACCGAGGCCGGCGGGCAGGATGTCGGGCTCCGCCAGCAGGGCTTCGGCAAGGGCGACGGCCTGCGACGCCGGTACCGAGATCTCGAAGCCGTCCTCCCCGGTGTAGCCGGAGCGGGTCAGGCCGCACGCGATGCCATAAAGGCTGGCCTCGGCGGCCGCCATGAAGGGCAGGGCGGCCAAGCTCGGCGCGAGCCGTGAGACCAGCGAAGCCGCAGCGGGGCCTTGGAGGGCGAGTAGGGCGCGATCCTCGAAATACTCGATCTCGATACCATGGGGCAGATGCTCGCGGAGATGCTGCAGATCGGCGAGCTTGGTGCCGGCATTGACGACGAGATCGAGATGCCTGTCGTGGCGGGTCACCATCAGATCGTCGAGGATGCCACCCTGCTCGTTGGTGAGTTGGGTGTAGCGTATCTGTCCCGGCGCCAGTCCGGCGATGTCGCCGGGGACGAGCCGTTCGAGCAGGGCGACGACATTCGTGCCGCTCAGCCGCACCTGGCCCATGTGCGAGACGTCGAACAGGCTGGCGTGGCTTCGGGTGTGGAGATGTTCTGCGAGCACGCCCGCCGGATATTGCACCGGCATGTCGTAGCCGGCGAAGGTCACGAATTTGGCGCCGAGCCTGGCGTGGAGCGGGTGGAGCGGCGTTTGCGCCGGTGCCGGGGTGTCCATCGGTGTCCAATCGGTTGCAGAGTCGCGCCTATCCACGATCGAAATCGTGGCCGTGCGCCCCCTCTGTCCGATGAACCTGAAAGATTGGCCGCCATTGCCATGGGAATGGCGATAGTGGCTTACCTCGTCGGTGAGGCCGTCGCTGACGCGTCGACCTGCTTTCCAGAGCAGCCTTCCCCTCGCGGTCCTGGGTACCTGAGAGTTTCCGGGGCGGTTGCTCCTTCGGTGCCGGTCGTTCCGGGATCGAAATCCCGGCCGGTCTCTCCCACGAGGCTCGATGGCTGACCCTTTTGGGGTCTCATGTTCGAGGAGCGGAGTCAATGGGGACAGATTGTCGCCATCTCTGGTAGCGCGCCGGCCGAGTGGCCCTGTCAGAGGTCCGAGGACGACAGGGCCGCGGAAATTCACTAGGTTTCCAACGCGATCCCTCCCATGTTGCGAGGCGAACCAGAGAATGCCGATTGATGCCGATTCTGACTCCGCTTGAACTCAAGCAACGCCTCGTGACCGGCCAGCGCCTGCTGGGGATCGATCTCGGGACCAAGACGATCGGCCTCGCACTCTCCGATTCCCTGCAGATGGTCGCCTCGCCGCTCGTCACCTTGCCGCGGGGAAAATTCTCGACCGACGCCGAGGCGCTCGCCCGGTTGCGTCGCGAACACGGTGTCGCTGCGCTGATTCTCGGCCTGCCCCTCAATATGGATGGCAGCGAAGGTCCGCGCTGCCAGGCGACCCGGGCGTTCGCGCGAAACCTGCTCGGCCATGACGATCCCGTCATCGTCTTTTGGGATGAAAGACTGTCAACGGCGGCCGTCACTCGTGGCATGATCGACGCTGATCTCAGTCGCGCCCGGCGTGCCGAGATTGTCGACCGGGCCGCGGCGGCCTATATCCTGCAGGGTCTGCTGGATCGGCTCGCCTATATGCCGAAGGCCCAGCCAATCGAATGACGTTCCGCGCGGATTCCAGGAGAAGAGCATGCAGATGGCGGCACCAGGCCCTTCGAAGAAGAAAACCCATGTTTGCGGCGAGCGCCCGCCGTTCGAGCGCATCGCTCTGATCCTGCAGGGTGGGGGCGCGCTCGGGTCCTATCAGGCGGGGGTCTACCAGGCGCTCGCCGAGGCGGACCTGCATCCCGATTGGGTTTCGGGCATCTCGATCGGCGCGGTCAACGCCGCCATCATCGCCGGCAACGCACCGGAGGACCGGGTGGCACGGCTGCGTGATTTCTGGGAGACGATCACAGAGACGCCCGCCAACGTGGCCCTGTTCGACAATTTCCCAATTCACGGCGACATGATGCGGTCGTTCATCAACCAGACCCGGGCGATGGGCACGATCTTCAACGGCGCGCCGGAATTCTTCGAGCCGCGGATGCCGCCGCCTTTCGCGCTGCCGAAGGGCAGTCCGGGCGCGTCCAGCTTCTATGATACCTCGCCGTTGCTGGCCACGCTCGACCGGCTCGTCGATTTCGGCCGGATCAATGCCGGAACGACTCGATTGAGCGTCGGCGCCGTCAACGTCGAAAGCGGCAACTTCGTCTATTTCGATACGCCGACCCATCATATCGACGCCCGTCACATTATGGCGAGCGGGGCCCTGCCGCCGGGTTTCCCCGCCGTCGAGATCGACGGCGAATCATACTGGGACGGCGGCATCGTCTCGAACACTCCCCTGCAATGGGTGCTCGACAGCGTTCCGCGCCACGACACTTTGGCGTTCCAGGTCGATCTGTGGAGCGCGACGGGGGAGTTGCCGCGGGATGTCACGGGCGTGCTGGTCCGCGCCAAGGACATCCAGTATTCGAGCCGCACCCGAGCGGCGACCGACCAGTTCAAGCGGCTGCAGAAGCTCCGCGGCGCCATTCGCTCGTTGCTGGAGAAGTTGCCCGAGGACGTCAAGGACAGCCCCGAAGCGCGCGCGCTCGCTGCCGAGGGCGACCACAAGCGCTACAACATCATCCAACTCATTTATCACGCCAGGAACTACGAGGGCACGTCGAAGGATTTCGAATTCTCGCGACGTACGATGGAGGAACATTGGAGCGCCGGATATCACGACGCGGTGCGCACGCTTCGGCATCCGGAAGTCCTGATTCCGCCTCAAGGCGGCTCCGGCGTCAGGACCTTCGATATCGCTCGCGATGGACGGGAGTAACGCGATGAAGCGGCTGCTTTCTCTGCTCGCCATCGTCGGATGCGTCGCGAGCTCCCCGGCGCTTGCGGCATTGAATGTCGGAGATCCGGCGCCGGACTTCAGCGCCGATGCGGCAGTCGGCGGCAAGCATTTCCGCTTCTCGCTGAAAGAGGCGCTGAGCCATGGTCCGGTGGTGCTGTATTTCTTCCCCAAGGCATTCACCTCGGGCTGCACCGTCGAGGCGCATGAATTCTCGGAGGCGTCAGCGAGTTTCGCCGCGGCCGGGTCAACGTTGATCGGCATGTCGAGCGACAATATCGGCACGTTGAGCGATTTTTCGACCCGGGAATGCCGCGCGAAGTTCCCGGTCGCAGCCGATCCCGACCTCTCCGTCATCCGCGCCTATGATGCCGTAATGGTGCGGCTACCCGGAGTCGGTGGCGTCTCCGATCGCATCTCCTACGTCATCTCGCCAGAGGCCAAGATCCTCCTCGCCTACAGCGCCCTGGCCCCGGACGAACATGTCACACGGACGCTCGCCGCGGTGCAGAAATGGCGTGCCGACCACGCCAAGTAGCCGCTTCGCGAAGCCACTTTCCGAAAAAAGCCACGCGCGCCGGATGAGGCGCGCGTGGTCTTGACGTTAAAGGCTGGCGCTCTCCAGCATTGCCGAGGGCCGCACCCGGGGCCGTGGCCGCTCAAGTTCCACGTCGTTCGCAACCTGGGCCAGCGTCTCGTCCGCGGTGTCGCCGAGCACGGCCTGGAGGAACGCGCGGGCGCGCGAGACACGGCTCTTCATGGTACCCACGGCGCAATCCGCGGTCGCGGCGGCTTCTTCGTATGAATTGCCGTTGACCCCGACGAGCAGCAACGCCTCGCGCTGAGTCGCCGGTAGCCGATCAAAAGCGCGGGCGAAATCCCGCAGTTCCAAAGTTTCTTCCTGACCGCCGCTGCGCAGGGTATCGGCGGAACTCAGGACCAAGGCGCCGGTCATCCGCACCGCGTCGCGGCGGCGTTCGTTGAAGTACCGGTTGCGCAGGATGATGACGAGCCATCCCCTGAGATTCGTTCCGTCCTCGAACTGGTCGCGGTGGCTGATGGCGCGCAGCACCGTCTCCTGGACGAGATCTTCGGCAAGCGCATGATTGCGTGCCAGCAGATGGGCGAAGCCTCGCAAATGCGGAAGGCATTCGATAATTCCCTGATGGAAGGGATCACGTTCGGACATGGATTATCTCCCGAAGACTGCCGCATGGCGGCGGCTCACTTCTCCTTGGTGGATCTGTCGCGGTGGTGATTCCGTGCCGCGAATGAGTTGAAACTGTCAGTAGAACGACCGAAGTTGGTCGAAAATTCCGTCTACTTTCAGAGAAAGCAAAGGAATCATGACAATAATCCGAAGACTTTAACTCGATAATATATCGAGATGCTCCGGCTTATATTCTATATCGACCCTTTTTGATGCCATAAGCGTGAATAAATAATCCTACCGAGATCGACCTCGGCGCTTCATCACTGCTAGATGAGTAAATGGGATTCTTCCCGCCACTTGCAAGGGTTGTGTGCTATGGCGTCTCCACCCTGAATCCCCGTGCCGGATCCACCGGAGCGCGAAAAACGATTGAATGCCAGAGAGTTAAGGATGGTCGGGGGAACTGGGAGATGATGGCGCGCCTCAAAAAGGTCACAGCGCGAGGCAGAAAACCAAGCCGTGGCGCTATTGATCAGCGGCCGATCAGGCGTCGAACGGCGAATTCGGCCAGAGGCACAACCACCCGATGACTGTGTTTGCCCAGACCGAGCGGCTTCAACAGCATCCGGACGGCCATGCGGTGCGGATAATGGCTGCGCACCCGACGCGATATCCGGCCGCGAAAGGCGCGATAGTCGTCGTCGTGAAACGCGCGTCCGCGGTTATCGACAAGATAACTGTGCTTGAAGGCGTAATAGGTGTTGCGGGCCCCGATGTCGCCCATCTTCCGCCAGAGCGAGGCGAGGATGGCCGTGCGACCGGTCGCCTCGCTCTGCGCGTAGCGGCGGAAGTGGTGATAGAACCCTTTGTAATGCCGGATTTCGTCGTTCGAGATATGCGCCGCGATCTCGGCGAGGACCGGCTCCGGACTGCTCTCTGCGAGCATTCGATAAAAGGTGGCGGTTCCGGTCTCGACGACGCAGCGTCCGGCCAGTTCGAGCGCCCGGCGCGCTGGCAATGCCGGCGCGGGGCGCCCGGAGCGATAATCACGCGCGAAACCATCATAGGCGCCGACCCAGTCGAAATCCGGCCACACGGTCTCGACGTAGCGACGCAGCGCGGCTCCATGTTGCAGCTCTTCCGGCTGCCATTCCTCGCGAAGCCAGGTGATCACGGCCGGATCGGCGGC
>CAIUCF010000581.1 GCA_903897565.1 uncultured Rhodospirillales bacterium
AGGATTTCGACGAAAATGCCGCCCAGCCCGAACATCACCACCGGACCGAACACCGGATCGCGGACGACGCCAAGCACGGTCTCGACGCCATCGGCGATCATCGGCGCGACCAGCACGCCGTCGATCCGGGCGTTGGGGGCGGCCGCCGCGGCGCGGGTCTGCAGCAGATTGTAGCCCGCCGACGCCGCCTCGCGGTCCTCGATGTTCAGGATCACGCCGCCGATCTCGGATTTGTGGACGATATCCGGCGACAGGATCTTGAGAACGACGGGAAAGCCGATCGCCTGCGCCGCGTCGGCCGCGTCCATGGCACTCGCCGCCACCCGCTCGTCGGGCACCGGAACGCCGACGCTGCGGAGCAGGGCCTTGGCCTCATATTCGCTATAGATCGCACCGGGCGTCACCCGCGGCATGTCGGCGGCGACCGCCACCGGCGTCGGCACTTTGGCGAAGGCCTCGGCAAACCGCGCCAGCGCGTCGATCGCGACGATTGCCCGCGTCGGGTCTTCGAACACCGCATAGCCCATCTTCTCCAGCGCGGCGCGGGTATCGGGATGAGCGAGCACCGACACCGCCAGAAAGTGATCGCCATAGCGTTCGGCCACCCGGGTCAGGCCGGGAAACAATCCTGCCACCACCTGCGGGTTCAAGCCGAGATGCGACAGGAACGCGATCACCGAGCCGTAGCCGCCCTCGGTGATCAGGGTCGAGAACATCGGCTCGATCAGGCCCGGATTGGCCAGGATCTGCGCGGTGACGTCGAGCGGGTTGCGGGTGCCGGCGAACGGCACCAGCGCCTTCATGCGCTGTTGCGCGTCGTCGGGCAGCGGCGGGACATCGAGATCGACATCGGCCGCGGCGTCGGCCATCAGCACCCCGACCCCGCCGGACACGGTAACGATGCCCAGGCGCCGGCTGGTCGGGAAGCGGCCGAGCGAGCAGGCATAGGCGACATCCATCAACTCGTCGATAGAGCGCGCGCGATGGACGCCGTGCTGGCGCAATACGGCGTCGAAAACCGCATCCGAGCCGGCCAGGCTGGCGGTGTGCGAGGTCATCGCCGCGGCGCCGGCTTCGGAGCGGCCGACCTTCATGATGATGACCGGTTTGCGGTTTTCCCGCGCGATCTCGAAGGCGCGGATCATGCTGCGCGCGTCATGCACGCCTTCGATGCTGCCGATCACGGTGCCGGTGCCCGGATCGGCGGCCATATATTCGAGGAAGTCGCCGACCTCGACGTCACATTGATTGCCGGTGGTGGCCCAGAGGTTGACGCCGAGCCCGGCCTTGCGCATCAGCGCCAGGCAGTGGGATCCAAACGCCCCGGACTGGCTGGCGATGCTGATGCGCCCCGCCGGCAGCGGGTCGTTGACGATCACGCTGGTGAAGGTTCCCAGCAACCCGACGCCGGTATTGATCGTCCCCATGCAATTGGGACCGAGCAGGCGCAATCCGCCGCGCGACGCGGTGGCGACGAGCTTCGCCTGTTCTGCGGCGCCCGCCGCATCGACCTCGGCAAAACCGGAGGAGAAGATCGTCGCGGCGCGAACCCCCTTGGCGACGCAATCAGCGACCGCGGCCGGCACCTGGGCCGCCGGGACGCAGATGATCGCGAGCTCGACCGGACCGGCGACGTCACCCAGGTGTGGATAGGCACGCAGTCCCTGGACGGTATCACGGCCCGGATTGATCGGCAGGATCTGGCCCCGGTACCCACCGAGCCGAAGATTGCGGATCGGCCGCCCGCCGATCTTCGTCTCGTCCGCGGATGCTCCGATAATGGCGATGGTCTCGGGCGCGAAGAATGCGCCGAGCCCCCAGACCGAGGTCATGTCCGCACCCATCCCAGCGGGACGAGTAACGCTGCAGCCGCCAGATAGCTCGACCTCGATGACCGCATCCCGACGGTTCTCCGTCTGTTTGTAAGCGATGACGCGCAAAGCATGCCGACATTGTCCACACCGCTGTCAAGGCCACCCGATGCACGGGCCCGTCCGAGGCGGCGTGATCGCGCGCAGTCTTCGAGAAAAGGTGATGCAATGCAGAGAGTTGCCTGCGCCGCGGCATCAGTCGGTGGCGTGCCGCTGCGATACCGGCCAGGTTCGCGTTTTACTCTGCCACCACCGGGGGCTGCGTCGGGGGGATCGTGGGCTGGAGCCTGCTGCCGACACGCTCCGCGGGAAAGGTCACGCTCACCCGCGTTCCGCCGCCGGGCATATTGCCGAGGCTGATTGCGGCGCCGTGAAGACTGGCGAGGCGCCGAGCGACCGGCAGGCCGAGTCCGAGGCCGGATTGCCCGCTTCCCATGTAGTCGGGCACGTCGCGGCGGATCGGCTCGAAGGCCGTCGCAATCTGCTCAGCCGTCATTCCTGGCCCGGAATC
>CAIUCF010000582.1 GCA_903897565.1 uncultured Rhodospirillales bacterium
GACGTCGCCCTGACGCTGGCGGCGAAGGAGCAGAGCCGATTGGTCGAACATCTGTTCAGCGTTTTGCAACGGGTCGACGAGGATGCCGAACGCGCCTTCGCGATTCTCAGTGTCAAGATCGCCGCGTTCCTGACAGACGGTCTGCGCGTCGCCGAACAGGATGGCGCCCAGATCACGCCGGAGCAGCTCGACCGCGTCGCCAACCTGCAGGCCCGCAACGAGACCCTCCGCCTCGAGCACGAAACCCTGTGCCAGATCGCCCGTCGCCGCAGCGAACTGCGCGACGGTGAGGCCAGTGCACTCGCCGAGACCCTGGTCGAGGGCCTGGGCGCCCTGCTGATGTGGACCCATGACTCGGCGATGAGCGGGGCCGCCGATGACCTCGCCATGCTGCGCCAGCTCACCGCCAGCCGCAGCGAAGTCGTCGACAGCCTGCGGCGCAGTCTGATTCACGTCGAAGAACAGGATCAGATCTACGCCCTGACCAGTCTATTCGAACGCGCCGTCTGGTTGCTGCAGCGCTATGCCCAGCTCCTGGGATCGCACATGCCCGAAGGCGCGACACCCGCCGAAGCGCCCGCCCTGGCCTCGACCGGCTGAGCCTCACGCCGCCGCGATGCGGCCTGAAGTGACATGTGACACCGTCGGCGAGCGCGCCATTACTTGAGAAAGATCAGCGCCCCTACCACCCCAACCCCGACGAGGAGAGCAAGGGCTATCGCGTAAATCCGCGCATGCGACTGCCGGGGAGGCGTGGCGGCCACGGCTTCCACCGACGCCGCCGGCAGCTCCTCGGAAAGAGCGTCCGCCGGGGAGATCAGCTCTTCCAGCTTCGCGAAGAATTCGCCCGACAGCTTCTTCGACGTGCGCTCGATCATGCCACCGCCCAGCTGGCCGAGCTTGCCGCCGATATCGGCCTTGACACTGTAGGTCAGCACGGTCGCCGCGCCGTCATCGGCGAGGGTGATCTGGGCGACGACCTTGGCGAAGCCGACGGGACCGGCCTTGCCGTCGCCGGTCAGGGTGAACCGTTCATCCGCGACGACATCGCTCAGCCTGACGGCACCGTTGAAGCGCGCCACCATCGGGCCGATCTTGCTGGTCACGGTGGCGACGAACTCGGTCGGGGATCGTGCCTCGAAGGACTCGCAGCCGGGGATGGCCGCACGGAGAATCTCCGGATCGTTGAGGGCGGCGAAGACCTGACGCCGCGGCGCGCCGATGCGCATTTGTTCATTCAGTTCCAAGCGGGGATCCTCGCGAAGGCAGCCGGGCGGTATCAGACGAGGAGGAAGCCGCCATCGATCGTCAGGGTCGTGCCCGTCACGTAGCCGTTCTTCATCAGGAACAGCGCAGCGTCGGCGAGTTCCTCGGGCCGGCCGATGCGGCCGACGAGCAGCTTTTTCGCGATCTTCGCGATGTATTCCTCGCGTTGGGCGCCGGCGACCCGGTCCCAGAGCGGCGTGTCGACATAGCCGGGGCGCAGGGCGTTGACTCGCAAGGGCGCGAGGTCGATCGCCAGCGAACGGGCAAGCCCCTCGACCGCGGCACAGCCCGCCGTGGTCACCGGCGACCCCTCATAGGGCCGCGCCGCGGCGACGCCGGCGACGAAGGTGATCGAACCGTTCTCGCGCATCGTCGGCGCGGCGTATTTCGCGACGTAGATGTCGCCCATGAGGCGGATGTCGAAGGCTTCGCGGATCACCGCGGTGTCGACCTGGAGCCGCTTGGCCGCGACCGGAGCCCCGGCGGCGCAGAGCACGTGGTCGACCGGCCCGAGCTCCGTGAACAGGCGCTTGATCCCATCCTCGTCGGCGGAATCGACGGCGAAGGTTCTTACGTCCTCGCCGAGGCTGCGCTTGGCCGTGGCGAGCCGCTCGGGCGAGCGGCCGGTGATCACGATCTGGGCGCCCTCGTCGCGCGCCGCCTTCGCGGTGGCGAGGCCGATCCCGGAACTGCCCCCGAGGATGACGACGAGACAATCTTTCAACGACGACATGCGTTGCCCTTTCGAATGCTGGTGGATGCCGGCGCTATGCGCCGCGCGGCGTCATGGCTTGCTTCGCCGCCTGGATATGCCGCCAAACGATATTCGGGCGGATCGGTAGTTCATTGATCTCGACCCCGAACGGCGTGAGGGCATCGCAGACGGCGTTGACGAGGGCGCCGGAGACCGAACTCGGCCGGCCTTCGGCACAACCGCGACTGCCCAACGGCGTATAGGGGCTGGGCGTGCAGGTGTAGTTGAGCTCGATATCGGGCACGTCGGCCGCCGTCGCCATCTTGTAGTTCTCGAAATCGGCGCTCAGCTGCTGGCCCTCCTCGTTGAAGACGAATTCCTCGAACATCGCGTTCGACAGGCCTTGGATGATCGCGCCGTGCATCTGGCCGTCGACGATCATGGGATTGATGGCGTTGCCGACATCCTCGCACGTCACCCAGCGCTTGATCTCGAACTTACCCGTCGTCTCGTCGACCTCGACGATGCAGCAATTGGCGTTGAACGACACCATCGATTTGTCGGCCTCGAAGAACACGCTGGCGTCGAGGCCGGCGGACACGCCCTCGGGCAGGTCGAGCGGCATCATGATGATGCGGTCGACGAGCTTGCGGAAACTCTCGCGCCGGCTCGGATCCTTGCGGTAGACGACCTCGCCGTTGACGAAATCGAATTCGCCGGGGCCGGCGTCGAGCTTCTGGTCATGCGCCAGCACGCGCGCGATCTTGTCCTTCAGCGCCTCGCAAGCCTTCTGCACCGCGCTGATGTAGATCGAGCCGAACCGCGCGGCGATCGAGCCAGCGCCGAATGGCGTCGTGGTGGAATCGCCCGAGATCAGGGTGGTATCGGCCGGGTCGATACCGAAGGCAGCGGCCACCACTTGCGCGACCGCCGTTTCATGGCCCTGCCCCGACGGCGCGTCGCCGCTGAAGACCTGGACCTTGCCGAGAGGATCGATCCGCATCGACGCCGCGCCATAGCCGGGCAGATTCTCGAGCGGCACCAGCACGCAGGAGGTCAGACCGGAGATCTCGACGCCGCAGGTGAGGCCGATGCCGATATAGCGC
>CAIUCF010000583.1 GCA_903897565.1 uncultured Rhodospirillales bacterium
ATCCGCTTCGGCGACCACCTCCGGCGGGCATTCCGGATGGGCCAGGACGATCACGCCCGGATGGCCCTCGCGGAGCTGGCGGATGTCGGCGGGCGTGAAGCGCTCATGCACCTCGCAATGGCCGTTCCAGGTGATGATCTTGACCTTGGTCTGAGCGGCAATGTTCTGCGCGAGATATTCGTCGGGCAGCATGATCACGCGATCGACGCCCAGCGATTCCACCACCTTCTTGGCATTGCCCGAGGTGCAGCAGATATCGGATTCCGCCTTCACCTCGGCCGAGGTGTTGACGTAAGTAACGACGGGGACACCGGGATAGCGCTCGCGCAGCAGCCGGATATCGGCCGCCGTGATCGAATCCGCGAGCGAGCAGCCGGCCTCGGCATCGGGGATCAGCACGGTGCGGCCGGGATTGAGCAGCTTCGCCGTCTCGGCCATGAAGTGGACACCGGCCAGCACGATCACATCGGCCTCGGCCTTCGCCGCCTCGCGCGCCAGCAGCAGCGAGTCACCGACGATATCGGACACCGTGTGGAAGATCTCGGGCGTCTGATAATTGTGGGCGAGGATGATCGCGTTGCGCTCCTTCTTCAGGCGCAGAATCGCATCGATATCGCCGGCGAAGACCGGCCATTCGATTGCCGGAATCACACGTTTCACCCGCTCATAGATCGGCGCGGTCCGGGCAATGACATCGGCATCGAGGCGTAGTGCAGTAGCGGTCATGGTTTCCCCACTTTTGCTCTTTTTGAGCATATCTTGACCCAAAGAAGACCGGCCTGTCCTGAGGCCGGTTCAAACGCAGACTTAGGCTAACATTGAGTATAACTAAATTGTCAAGAACTACCGGTTCGACTCGGCGGACCTAGTCCGCACAAGCGCACAAATCGCAGTCCATGCAGCTCAGCCAACCACTGAGCGCATGGCTCTGCGGCCGCTAGATACCGTCTCCCAGGAAATGATCCATGCTGATCGCGGGGTACGGCGCTGCCGGCCCACGGATCACCTTCGCCGGCACGCCGGCGACTGTCGCACCCTTCGGGACTTCATGAAGGACGACCGAACCGGCCGCGATGCGCGCATCGTCGCCGACCTTGATATTGCCAAGGATCTTGGCGCCGACGCTGATCAACACGCCGCGGCCGATCTTAGGATGGCGGTCGCCCCGCTCCTTGCCCGTGCCGCCGAGCGTCACGTTCTGCAGGATCGAAACGTCGTCACCGACCACGCAGGTCTCGCCGATCACCACGCCGGTCGCGTGATCGAGGAACAGGCCCTTGCCGAGCACGGCGGCGGGATGGATATCGACCTGGAAGATTTCCGAGACCAGGCTCTGGATATGAAAGGCCAGGGCATGGCGGTTCTTGCCCCACAGCCAATGCGCGATCCGATGGGCCTGGAGCGCCGCGAAGCCCTTGAAATAGAGGAAGGGCTGCAAATAGGTCGTGCAGGCGGGATCACGCTCGCGCACCGCGCGCATGTCCCGATCGAAGGCGTCGAGAATCTCCGGATCGTCGGTAAAGGCCTCAACGCAGAATTCACGAATCATCAGAGGATCGAGGTCGGCGCCGCCGAGCCGGCGCGCCAGCCGGTTCGCCAGGGCGTCGGCCATCGTGCCCTGGCTCAGTACCGCGCAATGCAGCAGACTGGCAAGCGTCGGTTCCTCAGCCGCGGCAGCCTCCGCCTCCTGGCGCAACTGCTGCCAGACACCGTCGATCGCCGTAAGCTCGACGCGTTTTGTGTTCCGACCCATGTCTTCCTCCAAACCGGGCTGTTTTCCCGGCCTTCGTCACCCCCGCACCGGAAGGGACACGCCTCAAGAGATTGGTGTCATTGTCCCTACGTCAAGATGCGAGACGCTCTAAGCACGCACTTTGCGCTGAAGCGGTGCGGCACGACAAGCGATTTCAGAATCGGCAGTGCGGGATTGAAAATATTTTACATTTATGTATTGTAATACAGATCACACAAAAGCCATTGGTCGCGAGCCGCCAGGGACTGCCTTGTCGTCCCGGGCATGGCGCACTAGTCTTCTATCAGTCCCGCTTCGTCGACACGGAGATAATTGCCATGACGATAACCCGCCTGCCTGATCTCGTCCGCTTCCTGGCGCTTCACGCGGCTATCGGCTTCGCCGTTGCCGGGGCTTTCGTTTTTGGACTGATCGAGCTCAATCCCAACGATATCGGCACGTTGCTCTCCCACGCCGACGGCTATCCGCTACCCACGCTGGTCTTGTGGTTCATGCTCGGCCTGACCGCAAGCAGTTGTCAGATGGGTGCCGCCATCATGCTGCTGGGTGATACGCCCAAGGGCGGCGGAACCGGGCGTTCCTTCACCGCGATGCTGGCGCCGCTGCGCCTCGCGAGACCGCGGCGGCCGCACCGCTGATCGCGCTATCTCCTGCCGGCCCCGAATCCGGCGTCCGCCTCCGCGATCGCCAGGAATATGTGGTAGAGGGTGCTCGCCGGAACGTAGTCGACCGTTGCGCGACCATCCTGATCCAGTTGGTCGACCCATAATCCATCGGGACGCAGGAAATCGCGCGTCAATCTGGTGATCGCCGCGGCCGCGCGGCCGGCAGCGGCGGGGTCGCCGGCCTGATGGCGGACGACATTGGCCTTGATCGCCTCCGTGAGCGGCCAGGCGCGCCGGGTCGATTTGGTGACGTTGCCGTCACCGCTCATTTCGTCCGCAATCAGGGCATCAATCGTGATGCCATCCTGATATGCCCGCTGGTACAGCGCCGCGGCAATCGGATCGCGAGCGCGGCCATGGGCGTCGGCATAGCGCTGCAGCAGCCACGCCCATTCGCAGTGATGTCCCGGCTCCCAGAGCACCGAGCCGGCCCCCTGCCCGGTCGGCGCGATCGGCTTCCAGGCGGCGTCAAAATATTCCGCGAGGATATTCGGCCCCGGGATGAAAAAGCGCCGCAGCAGCCCGTGGATCTCGTCGGCCCGCACGAGATAACGCGGCGCCCCGGTCGCCTCAAACAGTGCCAGCAACGCCTCGAACAGATGCATGTGCGGGTTCTGCCGCAGATTCTGATCGTCCCCGGTCATGCAGTCGCGATACCCGCCCGCCTTGGCCCGAAATTCACGATCGAGGAGGTCGAGCGTCTGGTCGGCGATCAGTATCGCCCGTTCATCGCCGGTGAGGCGAAAAACCCAAGCACAGGCGAGCAGGACGAAGCCGTGGGCGTAGAGATCACGTCGATCGTCTCCGATCCGCCCATCAGGTCCCAGACTGAAGACCCAGCCGGGTCGACCATCGGGTTCAAGATAGTCCTCGATCATCGCTGCAAACGCCGCCGAGACCGTGGCGCGGGCGTCGCACCATCCGAGCATACTCGCATGGGCGAATACATAGGTCTGGCGGGCCTGGACCATCAGCCGCCGCGGCAGTGCCGCAATGGGTTGTCCGTCGAAATCGAGCCGCTCGTGAAACCCGCGGCGCGACGCATCGCGACCCCTCGATAGCCACAGCGGCAAGGCGGTCTCGACGAGCCAGGAACGCGCGGTGGCGACAGTTTCGGCCAGTCCTGAGGTCATGGAGCTTCCGTCCTTCCAACACGCGTGGCGAGCGTCACGGCGCCGGCCCGACGGGATGGAATCATTTTGAGATTCGAGCTAATGAGATTACCCAAGCGGCCGGGCCACCTAGGGACACATCATGCCTTTCGACTTCACCGACCGCAAGATCGCCGTCATCGGCGATATCATGCTGGACGCCTATATCAGCGGATCGGTCTCGCGGATTTCGCCGGAAGCGCCGGTCCCCGTCGTCCATTTCCATGACGAGCGGTTCTCACCCGGGGGTGCGGCAAACGTCGC
The DNA here is from genome assembly GCA_903897565.1 of uncultured Rhodospirillales bacterium. Lineage (GTDB taxonomy): Bacteria > Pseudomonadota > Alphaproteobacteria > ATCC43930 > CGMCC-115725 > CAIXXC01. The sequence continues at coordinate 3,834 of CAIUCF010000583.1, forward strand.
GGCGAACATCGCCGGCCTGGGCGGCGAGGTGCGCCTGATCGGCCTGATCGGCGTCGATCGTGACGCCGAGCATCTCCAGGCGCTGCTCAAGGCGGCCCGCACCATCGACATTCACGCCATGACCGCCGTCCCCTCTCGACCGACGATCGTCAAGACCCGGATTATCGGCGAACGTCAGCAGATCGTCCGCGTCGATCGCGAGGAGCGGACACCCGTCCCCGACTCTCTGGTCGACGTCCTGATCCAGCACGGCCTTGCCGCGATCGCGTGGGCCGATGTCGTGGTGCTGTCGGATTACGGCAAGGGCGTGCTGTCGACGCCCGTGCTGCGCGCATTGATCGACGCGGCGCGACGGGCCGGCAAGCAGACGATCGTCGACCCGAAGCGCGTCGACGTCGAGGTCTATGCCGGTGCGGATTACATTACTCCAAATCGTGCCGAGCTGACGGCGGCGACCGGCCTCGCCTGCCAAAGCGACGCTGAGGCAGAACACGCCGCGGCGGCCCTGATCGCCCGCACCCAAGCCGCCGTGATCCTGACCCGATCGGCCCAGGGCATGTCGTATTTCAGCGCCGGCCAGCCGCCGCTGCATCTGCCGACCTTCGCCCGCGCCGTCTATGACGTCTCGGGTGCCGGCGACACCGTGGTCGCGACATTGGCACTCGGCATCGCCGCTGATCTTCCGATCGGCGAGGTCATGCGTCTCGCCAATCACGCCGCCGGCATCGTCGTCGCCAAAGTCGGTACGGCGGTGGTCTCAGCCGTCGAATTGCGGGCGGCGATCAGCCGGGACAGCCATCCCGCGGTGCCACACAAGGGCGCGCTCGTCAGCCTCGACGCGGCGCGGGAACTGCGCGAATCCTGGCACAGCCAGGGCTTGAAAGTCGGCTTCACCAACGGCTGCTTCGACCTGCTGCATCCCGGCCATATCTCGCTGCTGGAACAGGCGGCCGCCGCCTCCGATCGCCTGATCGTCGCGCTCAATACCGACGCCTCGGTCCGCCGCCTCAAGGGCGAGAGCCGCCCGATTCAGAGCGAGACCGCGCGGGCTCGCGTGATCGGCGCGCTTTCCGCCGTCGATCTCGTTATCCTGTTCGATCAGGATACGCCGCTCGAGGCGATCACTGCACTGATGCCGGACGTGCTGGTCAAAGGTGCCGACTACACGGTGGATACGGTGGTCGGGGCCAACGAGGTCCTGAATGCCGGTGGCAGAGTGTTGCTCGCCGACTTGGTTTCCGGGGAGTCAACGACCAACCTCCTGTTGCGAGGAGCAGGTGAACGAGCCGGCGGTCCGGGTTGATGGGAACGGTCTATTGTGCAAATCAAGCCATGGTGCGGCGATAATCAAAGACATTACTAACATTATACCGTAGAATATTACATTAATTCTTAGATTTTATTCTTTCTTTTGAAATATTCTAATTTCATTTATCTGATGAATTCCAAATATCATTCTCTAGCCGCCGGATTTAACAGATGAAGCTTTATTTCCATCAGCCATTATGCCAGTTTTGCGCGCCGCGAACGGGTCGAAACATTGTATCGTTCTAAAGATTGGTTCCCGCAACATTAAGGCTAACATGGCTCAAAAACCTACGGCGCTCGTTACTGGCATCAGCGGACAAGACGGGGCTTATTTGGCCCGGTCGTTGCTCAATAAGGGCTATATTGTTTATGGGACTTATCGGC
>CAIUCF010000584.1 GCA_903897565.1 uncultured Rhodospirillales bacterium
CATGATCGTGCTGGTCCGGCCGAGATTTGCCCGCTTCTCCGGCAGGCAGTGGCTGGCCGCGCTGGCTCTGGGCGCGACCATGGCCTTCATGACCCTCAGTTATTTCGAAGCGGTGACGCTGATCCCGATCGGCCCGGCGGTCACGATCGACTTCCTGGGCCCGCTTGCGATCGCCGCCGTCGCCCTGAAAGGCTGGGCGCGATTGGCGCTGCCCGCCCTGGCCGCCTTCGGTGTCGCCGCCATTTCCTATGGTCATGGCGGCTGGCTGCTCGCTCCCACCGGCATGGGGTTCGCTCTGGTCGCGGCGTGCGGTTGGGCGCTGTACATCGTGTTGACGCGCCATGTCGGGCGCCTGTTTCCGGACAATGACGGCCTCGCGCTGTCGTTCATCGTCGCCGCGCTCGTGGCCTTGCCGCTGGCGTGGGTCATGGCACCCGCCGGGTTGTCCTGGACTCAACTGCCCGCCGCGGCCAGCCTCGCCGTGCTGGCGCCGCTGATCCCGTTCTCCTTCGAGATGATGGCGCTGCGGCGGATGGAGATCGGGCTGTTCAGCATCCTGATGAGCCTGGAGCCGGCCATCGGCGCAATCTTCGGCTTCGCGATCCTTAGGCAGGTCCTGTCGCTCCAGCAGATGATCGGCATCCTCGCCGTCGTCAGCGCATCGATCTGTGCCATCTATTTGACATCGTTCAGAAAACCACCCCGTAGTGTCGCGGCAGCGAAGCCTGGTGAAGACATCGCCTTGTGCAAGGGCTCGTCCTAATAACGACGGAGCCGCCGCCGCCGAGAGGCGATTGCGAGGGGAGAGAGTAGTTCGCCTTAACTCGCGAACTGCTCCTTCAGTACCCGTTCCTGCAGATTATGCTCGTGGTCGAACAGCAGGTTCAAGGTGACGTCGCGGTTCTCGCGGACCTCGACGCAGCGGACGCCGCGGACTTCCACGGAATCGGCGACGGCGCTGACCGGGCGTTTCTCGGGCTCGAGGATCTCGAAGCGGACGGAGGCCGACTGGTGCAGGATCGCGCCGCGCCAGCGTCGCGGCCTGAAGGCGCTGATCGGGGTCAGCGCCAGTACATCTGTGCCGAGCGGCAGGATCGGGCCGTGGGCGGAGAGATTATAGGCGGTGCTCCCGGCGGGCGTCGCCACCAGCACACCGTCGCACATCAATTCTTCCATCCGGCAGACGCCGTCGATCGTGATGCGGATCTTGGCCATCTGCCGGGTTTCGCGCAGCAGCGCCACTTCGTTGATTGCGAGCGCCGTGATGGTCTCGCCGGTAAATGAGGTCGCCCGCATCTCCACCGGGTGCAACTGCACCAGATCGCCCTGTTCGAGCCTCTCCATGAGCCCGTCGGGGGTATAGGCGTTCATCAGGAAGCCGACACTGCCGCGATGCATGCCGAAGATCGGCGCGTCGAGGGCGAGAAAGCGGTGCAGCGTTTCCAGCATGAAGCCGTCGCCGCCGAGCGCGACGATGACGTCGGCCTGGTCTGGCGCCACGGTTTCGTAGCGGGCGGTCAGCTCGGCCAGAGCATCGCGGGCCTGATCGGTATCGGAGGCGACGATGGCGATCCGGCGGCGCCCCGGCGGCTGGCGGGAATCCGGCATCTCAGCCTCCCGTCACGCTCATGTGGCGCGGGACGGCGGCGGCGGAACTGCGGCGATCGATCATGAAGTCATGGCCCTTGGGCTTGAGGCGCAGCGCAGCGCGGATCGCGTCGCCGACGACCGCGTCGTCATCCGAGGCGCGCAAGGGGGCCCTGAGATCGGCGGAATCTTCCTGGCCGAGGCAGAGATAGAGCCGCCCGACGCAGGTAAGACGGACGCGATTGCAGCTCTCGCAGAAATTATGGGTGAGGGGAGTGATGAAGCCGAGCCGCTTGCCGGTCTCGCGCACGACCGTGTAACGCGCCGGGCCGCCGCTGCGATAGTCGGTCTCGTCGAGGGTCCAGCGCCGCTCCAGCCGCGCCCGCACCACCGACAGCGGCAAGTACTGGTCCATGCGCGACTCGGTGTCGAGTTCGCCCATCGGCATCACCTCGATCAGCGACAGATCGAGATCTTCACGGCCGCACCAGGCGAGCAGATCATCGATCTCGTGCTCGTTAACGCCCTTCAGGGCGACGGTATTGATCTTGACTTGCAATCCGGCACGTTTCGCTGCGGCGATGCCGTCGAGCACCTGTTCGAGATTGCCCCAGCGGGTGATCCGGCCGAACGCCGCCGCGTCGAGGGTGTCGAGCGAGACGTTGATGCGGCGGATGCCGGCGGCGAACAGCGGCTCGGCGAATTTCGCGAGCTGCGTGCCGTTGGTGGTCAGGGTCAGCTCGTCGAGCGCGCCACTGCCGAGATGGCGGCCGAGACGCTCGATCAGCCACATCACGTTCTTGCGCACCAACGGCTCGCCGCCGGTCAGGCGCAGCTTACGGACGCCGAGCGCGATGAAGGCGCCGAGCAGCCGATCGAGTTCCTCGAGTGACAGGATCTCCCGCTTCGGCAGGAAGGTCATGTCCTCGGTCATGCAATAGACGCAGCGAAGATCGCACCGATCCGTCACCGAGACGCGGAGGTAATTGATGGAGCGCCCGAAGGGATCGATCATGGGTTCAATATGTCGCGCGGGCGTGCCCTGTACAAGGCACTAAGGTGCAGATCGACGGGATGACGGGATCAGTCGGCGTCATTTGGCGGTGGATGGTCCTCGTCGCCGACCTCCTCGAGCATGATCACCTCGGCGTTGATGACGCGTTTGCCGGCGTGCTCAAACGTCACCGTGATGGTCAGCCCGATCGCCGATTGAACCTGGCCGAAGCCCCAATCCGGCTGTGTCGGGTGACGGACCCAGCAACCCGGAGTTAGAAAATTATCCATGGCAACGTTGTCTCCCGTTGAGTCACTCTGCGAAACCGATATTGTCGGCTCGCGGGCGGAAATGATCTGGGTCGAAGAGGGCCGCGCCTGCGTTATGATACCGCGCCATAACAATGAGCGGAAGGGATGCCCATGAGTGCGCGAGAACTGCGAATCGGCGAAGCGCTGGCAGCCCGACTCTGTCATGAACTGGTGAGCCCTGTGGGCGCGATCGCCAACGGTGTCGAGATTCTGACCGAGGACGCCGGCTTCGCCGCAGATGCCGCAACCTTGATCGGCCAGAGCGCCAGCGAGGCGTCGCGGCGCCTGCAATTCTACCGCCTCGCCTATGGGGCGCTCTCGCCCGTCGGCGCCGATGTCGCCCGCCAGGCGACGTTGGAATTGTTCAAGGAGGGACGCTGTCGTTGCGAGTGGTCGGCCGCGATGACACCGATTCCGATCGAATTCGTCAAATTGGCGATGAATTTGCTGCTGGTGGCGGCCGGGGCGCTGCCGCGCGGCGGCGTCATCGCGCCGTTTTGGGGCGAGGGCGGGCTGGTGGTCACAGCGCGCGGGCAGGGCGCGAGGGTCGACGGGAATATCGAGATGCTGATGTCGGCGGATCTCGGCGTCGCCGAGATCAACCCGAAAACCGTGCAGGCCGTATTCGCAGGTGCCCTCGCGCGCGCACTCGGCTGTGCCGTCGAATGTGACGGGGCTGGTCCCGATTCTGTCTCGTTCAGCGTCATTTCGCGCTGAAGCTGAGCCGTGGCGGCTGAAACTTTTTCAAGCGGCCCAGCCCGTAACCGGTTCTTAATCAATCCGGCTGATGTTTGAGGCAATTCTGGTGCCGCGCACCGGGCGATGCAGCCCGGCCTGCCGCGCGCCTCACGAAATGACGCTCAACGACCAAAATTGGCGGAATAAGCACCATGGATGACTTGCTCAGTGAGTTTCTGACGGAGACAGCCGAAGGTCTGGGAACACTCGACCTCGAACTGGTACGGCTTGAGCAGAACCCCAACAACCCCGGACTTCTCAGCAATATTTTCCGGATCGTGCATACGATCAAGGGCACCTGCGGTTTTCTCGGCCTGTCGCGGCTGGAGCGTGTAGCCCATGCCTCGGAGAATGTCCTCGGCCGCATCCGCGACGGCGAGATCATCGTCTCGCCCTTCGCGATCACGCTCATCCTGGCATCGCTCGATTGCATCAAGGCGATCCTGGCGGGGCTGGAGGCAACGGAAGCCGAGCCCGAGGGCGACGACACGGTTCTGATCAAGCAGCTCAATGATTTCGCCGAGGGCAAGATCACCGGGCCAGCCGACGCCCCGGCAGCCGCCCCCGCGGCAGCAGCCCCTGTGGCTGCAGCGCCCGTCGTCGCGGCGCCTGTCGCGGCCCCCGCTCCGGCCCCGGTGCCCGCCGCGATGGCGGAGCAACCCGATTTCGACTCCATCGGCAATGTCCCGGTCGCCGTGAACCACGATCTGCCCGCGATCGTCGAGCTTGCACCGCAGCACGAAGCCGCTGCCGCACCGCGCGATCAGGGCGCCGAGGTCAAGGACTCCGCGGTCGCGGCGTCGAATATCCGCGTCAATGTCGATCTGCTCGAAAACCTGATGACCATGGTCAGCGAGTTGGTGCTCACTCGTAATCAGCTCATGCAGATCCTGCGCGGCCACAAGGATTCCGAATTCGCCGTCTCACTGCAGCGCCTGTCTCATGTCACGACCGAGTTGCAGGAAGGCGTCATGAAGACGCGGATGCAGCCGATCGGCAATGCCTGGGCGAAGCTGCCCCGGCTGATCCGCGATCTCTCGCTCGAGCTGGGCAAAAAGATCGACCTGCAGATGAAGGGCGCGGAGACCGAGCTCGATCGCCAGGTCATGGAGCTGATCAAGGATCCGCTGACCCACATGGTCCGCAATTCGGCCGATCACGGTATCGAGCGTCCGGCCGATCGCGCCCGCATCGGCAAGCCCGAGACCGGCACCATCGTGCTGAACGCCTATCACGAGGGCGGACACATCCTGATCGAGATCGGTGACGACGGCAAAGGCCTCGACACCGTCAACATCAAGAAGAAGATGCTGCAGAACGGTCTCGCCACCGAGGCCGAGATCGCGCAGATGTCGGATCAGCAAATCTACCAGTACATCTTCAAGCCCGGCTTCTCGACCGCGGCCCAGGTGACGAGCGTGTCGGGTCGCGGCGTCGGCATGGACGTCGTCCGCACCAATATCGAGAAGATCGGCGGCACCATCGATCTCAAGAGCACCTACGGCAAGGGCTCGACGGTCACGATCAAGATTCCACTGACCCTCGCCATCGTCTCGGCGCTGATCGTCGAATGCGCTTCGGAGCGCTTTGCGATCCCGCAGATCAGCGTTGTCGAACTGGTGCGCGCGGCCCCCGGCAGCGAGACCCAGATCGAGCGCGTCAACGGCGCCCCCTTCCTGCGCCTGCGTAACCGCCTGCTGCCGCTTGTCGCCCTCGACAAGCTGCTGCGGATCGAACGCGAGGCCGAGGCTGCCCAGGAAACCTATATCGTCGTCACCCAGGTAGGCGCGTACTCCTTCGGGATCATCGTCGATCGCGTGTTCGACACTGAAGAAATCGTGGTCAAGCCAGTCGCGCCGATCCTGCGCGACATCGCGATGTTCTCAGGCAACACGATCCTCGGCGACGGCGCGGTGATCATGATCCTCGATCCCAACGGCATCGCCGCAGCGACCGGCGAGGTGGTGGTCCATGAGAGCGCGCCGGTGGAGCAGGCCGCCCATCAGCGGGTTTCGCGTTCCGGCCAGAAGACGTCCCTGCTGCTGTTCAACTCGGGCGATGGCGGCGTCAAGGCGGTGCCGCTCGGACTGGTGGCGCGGCTCGAGGAGATCGACCGCAAGGATATCGAATTCTCCAACGGCAAGCCGATCGTGCAGTATCGCGGCAAGCTGATGCCATTGGTGCCGATCGGGGACAATGTCGACTTCGCCGGCGAAGGTCCGCAGCCGCTGCTCGTCTTCTCCGACCAGACGCGCTCGATGGGTCTGCTCGTCAGCGACATCCTCGACATCGTCGAAGAGGCCCTCAATATCGAACTCGGCTCGGCACGCCCGGGCGTCCTCGGCAGTGCGATTATCGCGGGCCGGGCGACGGACGTGATCGATACCGGGCACTTCCTGATGCAGGCCTATGACGACTGGTTCTCGACCCCGTCGAGCGAGGACGGCATGCCCGGCGACCGCATCAAGCGCATCCTCCTGGTCGACGACTCGCCGTTCTTCCGCAACCTGTTGACGCCGCTGCTCTCCGTCGCCGGCTACGACGTCAACGCGGTCGAATCCGCCGACAAGGCGCTCACCCTCTATGACCAGGGTGATGATTACGACATGATCATCAGCGATATCGAAATGCCGGGTATGAACGGCTTCGAATTCGCTCGAACGGTTCGCGGCACCGATCGCTGGTGCGATCTGCCGATCGTCGCGCTGTCGTCGCATACCTCGAACCATGATCTCGAACTCGGCCGCGAGGTCGGCTTCACGGATTACATCGCAAAGTTTGACCGCGATGGCCTCCTGAGCACGATCTCCGCCACCCTCAACATGCCCCGCGGAGCCGCAGCATGAGCCAGCAACTCGTTCCCGCCGGTCAGAAACTGCCGAAGGTTCTGACCGAAGCCTCCCATGATTATGTCTCGATCTTTCTCGATGGCCAGATGTTCGGCATACCCGTGCTTCAGGTCCAGGACGTGCTCGGGCCGCAGCGGATTACGCGCGTGCCGCTGGCGCCGCCGGAAGTCGCCGGCTCGCTGAACCTGCGCGGGCGGATCGTTACGGCGATCGACCTGCGCCGTCGTCTGCGTCTCAAACCGCTCGAGGGCGGCAAAGTCGGGATGAGCGTCGTCGTCGATCAGGGCGGGGAGCTCTACAGTCTGCTCGTCGACAGTGTCGGCGAGGTCCTCAGCTTGTCGGCCAAGACCTTCGAAGCGAACCCCGCGACGCTGGATGTGACTTGGCGCGACGTATCGCTCGGTATCCACAGACTGGACGGGAATCTTCTGATAATACTCGACGTTGCGCGTGCCCTGGACTTTGCCGTCAAGGTGGAACTGAACTAGGGCTGGCCGCAACCTCGGCTGGCTGCACGTGCCGAATCGGTGGGAGAGTAGATTATGAAGTATTGCCTGATTGTCGATGACTCGCGGGTCGTGCGCAAGGTTGCGCGCCGGATTCTCGAGGACCTCTCGTTCGAAATCGAAGAGGCGGCCGATGGCAAACTCGCGCTCGATGCGTGCAAGCGCCGGCTCCCAGATGTCGTGCTGCTCGACTGGAACATGCCGGTGATGAACGGCCTCGAGTTTCTCATCGAATTGCGGCAATGGCCGGAGGGTGACAAGCCGATCGTGGTGTTCTGCACGACGGAGAACGATATCGCCCATATCCAGGCCGCCATCGGCGCCGGCGCAAACGAATACATCATGAAGCCGTTTGACAGCGACATCATCCAGGCCAAGTTCCAACAAGTCGGACTGCTGTGACGGACCGACCTCACGTGACAGATCTCGCCTCGTCGGACAGCGGCGCCGGGCCGTATCGGGTCATGGTCTGCGATGACAGTGCCGTCATCCGCGGCCTGATCGCGCGGACTCTCGAGGCCGATCCGGACGTGCATGTCGTCGTGACGGTCGCCGATGGTCAGATGGCCATCAATGCGCTGGCCCGCAACGACGTCGAGGTCTGCATTCTCGATATCGAGATGCCGATCATGGACGGGTTGACGGCGCTGCCGCATCTGGTCGAGCGTCAGCCGGATCTCCAGGTGATCGTCGCCTCGACCCTGACACGACGCAATGCGGAGATCAGCCTGAAGGCGCTCTCGGTCGGTGCTGCCGACTATATATCGAAGCCATCGACTTCCGTCGCCCTGACCGCCGGTAATGACTTCAAGGTCGAATTGTTGTCCAAGGTTAAGGCCCTAGGCGCGAGTAGGCGCCGGATTCGCGGTATCCCGCGGCCGAATTCAGCGGCGACGAGTGCCACGGTGGCGCCGGCCGCGACGATTGCGGCGGCACGACTGTCCTCGGCGAGTCCGGTCCCGCCGCCAGCCCCGGCTCGCCCCACGGGTTCTCTGTTCAATCGACTACCCCCGGTCGCGACTCCCGCCCCGGCAGCCGCGCCGCGGCCGGCCGTCGCGCGCCCTGTCTATGCCGCGGCGGCCACAGCGGCAAAGGCCCCCATCAGTCTGCGGCCGATGCCGCGGGACATTCCGGACGTGCTGGCGATCGGCTCTTCGACAGGCGGGCCGCAGGCGCTGTTCACGCTGTTGACGTCGCTCGGCAAGATCACCCAGCCGATCCTGATCACCCAGCATATGCCGGCGACATTCACGACGATTCTTGCCGAGCACATTGCGCGCGCCAGTGGTATCCCCACCGTCGAAGGCGCCGAGGACATGCCGGTCGAGCGCGGCAAGATCTACGTCGCGCCGGGCGAGTTCCATATGTCGATCGAGGGTACGGCGCAGCAGCCGATCATCAAGCTGCTGAAGACCCCGGCGGAGAATTTCTGCAGACCATCGGTCAATCCGATGCTGCGCAGCCTCGTGAAGCTCTACGGTAAGCGCGTGCTGACGGTGATCCTGACCGGGATGGGTCAGGATGGGCTGAAAGGCGCGGAAGCAGCGGTCGCGGCGGGCGGCGCCATCATTGCGCAAGACGAAGCGACCAGCATCGTCTGGGGCATGCCCGGCGCGGTCGCGACGGCGGGGCTATGCAGCGCGGTGCTGCCGTTGGCCGAGATCGCACCCCTGGTTCGACGTCTGGTGACAAGGGTAGGCCCATGAACGTCGATGATTTCAACCTGCTCGCCAAGCTGATCCGCGATCGCTCCGGCCTGACCTTGACCAAGGACAAGGGCTATCTGCTGGAAAGCCGGCTGCTGCCGGTTGCCCGGCAGTACAGCCTCAAGACCCTCGAAGAACTGGTCATGAAACTGCGCTCGCGGCCGGACAACGCTCTGATCCGCGACGTGGTCGAGGCGATGACGACCAACGAGAGTTTCTTCTTTCGCGACGTCAAGCCGTTCGACCAGTTCAAGACCGTGGTGCTGCCGCATTTGCTGGCGACCAAGGCGGCGAGCCGCAGCATCAAGATCTGGTCGGCGGCCTGCTCGAGCGGTCAGGAGCCGTATTCGTTGGCGATGATCCTCAAGGAGGAGAAAGCCAGGCTCCAGGGCTGGAACATCGACATTATCGCGACCGACCTCTCGACGCAGATCTTGAGCAAGGCGCAGGCCGGGCAGTACGCGCAATTCGAGGTCCAACGCGGCCTGCCGATCCAGTTGCTCGTCAAGTACTTCAAGCAGAATGGCGATCGCTGGCAGATCGACCAGTCGATCCGCGACATGGTTCGCTTTCGTCCGCTCAACCTGCTTGAGGATTTCAGCTCCCTCGGCGGATTCGATGTCATCTTCTGTCGCAATGTTCTGATCTATTTCGACCAGCCGACCAAGACCGTGGTGCTGGAGCGGATGAGCCGGCAATTGTCGAACGACGGATTCCTGTTTCTCGGCGGCGCTGAAACGGTGGTCGGGATCACCAGCAAGTTCCAGACGATGCCGAACCAACGCGGGCTCTACCAGCAGGCTGGGGCGGATCACAAGCTTGCCGGGAGCTGAGCCGGGGAGGCGACGAGGTTGAGCGAGCCCAGGCTGCAGTCGGCACTATGGGTCAAGGCTTGCGTTCGCCGCGCCGACCTCGCCGGCATCTCGGCGACGGTGGTCCGGCGGGGCGATCCGACGAGTGGCGCCATCCTGATCAAATTGAACCGTCGCGAACATGGGTGCTGGGTGCTTTCCGAGACCCAGGACAAGATGGGACGACGGGCTTGGTTTCGCGGCAGCGGCAAAGACGGCCTCCCGGAGGCCGAGGCCGACGGCTACATAGAACGTCACTGGCGTCGCGATCCCGATCTTTGGGTCGTCGAGATCGACGACCGCGAGGGGCGGCGTCCGTTCGACGAACCCTTGCTGGACTGAACAACGACCCGCCGCGCCGCGGGGACTGATCAAACGAGGAGTAAGGATCCCATGGTCTCACCAGGTCCCGAGCAGACGTCCCGGCTGGCGCGCGCGGCATCGCTGATCGCCGAAGGCGAGGCCGCGGGCTACCATCTCGAGGCCTCGGCCGATGGCCAGCTTGCGCGCCGCGAGAAGGCGCTCTCGTTCAATTTCGGCTTTAATTTTCGCGAACGCCCCTTCTCCGCACGGGCGGTCACGGAAGGTGATACGCTGCGGCTGTCGTTCTTCGGCGAGTTCGGCGTGCTGCCGTTCAGTCAGGAAGATCGCGGTCGCCGGCAAGAAATCCTGGACCTGCTGCCGCAGCTGAAGGCCGCGGGGCTGAGCTGGGAGCTGACACGGACGCAGGCGCTGCGGGTAGGTGCCGCCCTCGAACTCAAGGGGGTGACGGCACCGCGTGAAATCCTCGCCGCCGTGATCGAGTATCTGGTGCTGTCGCGAGCGTCGCTCGACGCGATCTCGGCGCTGGCCTATGTCCCGCCGAAACCGGCGCTGCGGTCGGCGCGTCGGGCCTTATCCTGAGCGATCAGACCCGCTTGCGGCGATAGATCGCGAGACCGACCTCGTCCTGGGCGCGTAATTCCTTCGCGTCGCGCACCTTGCGGGCGCGAGTCTCCATCGCCTCGGCAGCGAGCTCGAATTTTTTCAGGTTCGAGAAGGCTTCCTGGAGTTCGTCTCGCGCCTGATTGATCTGGGCTTGCGCCTCCTCGATCGAACGGCACAGATTTTCGCGGCGCTTCAGCGCCGAGGCGATATAGCCGTGATACGTCGATGACGCCTCGATCTCCGACCCCGCGATCTGCTGTTCGCGCGCCATCTCCAGATCGAGTCCGACGAGATCCTCGGCCAACCGGGCGGCGAGCCGTTCTAGGTCGGCGAGGCGCCGCCGCGCTTCGTCGACGTTCCATTTATGGATGCGGATCTGGCTGCCGAGAGACTTCATGGATCAATGCCGTCGAGGATGGTGGCGAGTTGGGTGTAGCCCTGAGCCAGCGAGGCGTGTTCGCGCGGCGCCTGGCTGAGGAACCCCTCCAGCTGAGGGTAATAGGTGATCGCAAGGTCGATCTCGGCGTCGCTGCCGCGGCGATAGGCGCCGAGCCGAATCAGCTCGGCCATGTTCTCATAGGTCGCGAGGATGCCGCGGGCCCGCTTGACCAGGGCATTTTCTTCGGCGCTGTTGCAGCCAGGCATGGTGCGCGAGATCGACCGCAAAATGTCGATGGCCGGGTAGCGGCCGCGCTCCGCGATCGCCCGGTCGAGCACGATGTGACCATCGAGAATGCCGCGGACGGCGTCGGCGATCGGCTCGTTGTGGTCGTCGCCTTCGACGAGGACAGTGAAGAGTCCGGTGATGCTGCCGGGGCCGACACCGGGGCCGGCGCGCTCCAGCAGGCGCGGCAGTTCGGCGAATACGGTCGGCGTGTAGCCTTTGCTGGCGGGCGGTTCACCGGTCGACAGGCCGATCTCGCGCTGGGCCATGGCGAAGC
>CAIUCF010000585.1 GCA_903897565.1 uncultured Rhodospirillales bacterium
CATTGACACTGCGACTTGTTGTGAAACAGGTATCGCGTCCTAAATATGTAACGAGCCGAGCAATGCTCTCGCGAAGCGCCTCGTCCCGCGAGAGGGGTGGCGACCGACCCTATGTGATGCGCCTGCCAACTGGATTTCGTAATGTCGATGCGTGAGCCGATTTCCCTGCGCCCTCTCAGCGACTCACCCGCGTCGCCGGGGACGCTGCCCGGACATTTCTTCGATCTGAAGGAACCGATGACGCTCGAATCCGGTGTCGTGCTGCCGGAGATCCGTGTCGCCTATCAGACCTACGGCACCCTCGATTCCGAGCGCTCGAACGCGATCCTGGTCTGTCACGCGCTGACCGGCGACCAGTTCGTCGCGGATATTCATCCGATCACCGGCAAGCCCGGCTGGTGGACGACCCTGGTCGGGCCCGGCAAGATCATCGATACCGACCGCTAGTTCGTGATCTGCTCCAACGTGCTCGGCGGCTGTCTCGGCACCAGCGGGCCGATGGACATCAATCCGGCGACCAACGAGCCCTGGGGGCTCAATTTCCCGGTCATCACCATCGGCGACATGGTCAATGTCCAACGTCGTCTGATAGATCATCTCGGGATCGATTCCCTGTTCTGCGTCATCGGCGGCTCCATGGGCGGGATGCAGGTGCTGCAATGGGCCAAGGCCTACCCTGAGCGCGTCTTCGCCGCCGTGCCAATCGCGACCGCGGCACGCCACTCTGCCCAGAACATCGCCTTCAACGAAGTCGGCCGCCAGGCGATCATGGCCGATCCCGACTGGTGCGGCGGCGACTATCTTCGTCAGGGCCGCTCGCCGGAGCGTGGTCTCGCCGTGGCCCGCATGGCCGCCCACATCACCTATCTGTCGCAGCAGGCGCTGCACCGCAAATTCGGCCGCAACCTGCAGGATCGCGCCAAGATCACCTACGGCTTCGAGGCCGATTTCCAGGTCGAGAGCTATCTGCGCCATCAGGGCACCAGCTTCGTCGAACGCTTCGACGCCAATGCCTATCTCTACATCACCCGGGCGATGGACTACTTCGACCTCGCCGCCGATCACGGCGGCCGCCTCGCCGAGGCCTTCCGGGGGACGCGCACGCGCTACTGCGCGATCTCCTTCACCAGCGATTGGCTGTTCCCGACCGCGGAGAGCCGGGCGATCATCCATGCGCTGAACGCCGTCGCCGCCAATGTCAGCTTCGTCGAGATTGAGACCGACAAGGGCCATGACGCCTTCCTGCTCGACGAGCCGGAATTCCTGCGCACGCTGGGCGGTTTCATCGACGGCTGCGCCACCTTGCGGGGTTTCGTGTGGGCCTAGGAACCACCATCGCGGCGCCGCTCGCCGCCGCCGACCGCCAGGCGCCGCGCCCGGCTCTGCCGCCGCTGCGCGCTGATCTCAAGCTGATCGCCGACATGATCCCGGCCGGCAGCCGCGTGCTCGATATCGGCTGCGGCGACGGCGCGCTGCTCGACCATCTGTCGCGCACCAAGCGGGTCGACGGCCGCGGCATGGAACTGAGCCAGGAAGGCGTGAACGCCTGCGTCCGCCACGGCCTCTCGGTGATCCAGGGCGACGTCGACAATGATCTCGATCCTTACCCCGACGCGGCATTCGATTACGTGGTGCTCAGCCAGACCCTGCAGGCCACCCGGCATCCGAAGAAGGTGTTGGAGAGCCTCGCCCGCATCGGCCGCCACGCCATCGTCTCGTTCCCGAATTTCGGCCATTGGCACGTCCGCCTCGACCTGCTGCTGCACGGTCGCATGCCGTATAACCCGATGCTCGCGTATACCTGGTACGACACGCCGAATATCCACCTCTGCACGATCCGCGATTTCATCGGACTCGCCGCGAAGCTCGGCCTCGTCATCGAGCAATCCCTGATCCTCGACCGCTCCGGCCAACCCTGGCGCCTCGCCGCCGAAAGCCGTGCCGCGAATTGGCTGGGCGAGCAGGGGATTTTCGTCCTGTCGAAGAGCGGTCGCTAAATCGGCGTCGTCGCCGGCCGATAGGCGATACGGCGGGTGCGGGCGGCCTCGACTTTGGTGTGGGCGTAGAGCTGCTTGGTGGCCTCGACCATGACGACGCCGGAGAAGCCCGGGAACCAGCGGGCGCCGATCTTCTCCCAGGCTGGCGCGGCGCGCAGCACCATGCGCGATTTCGACGGCGGCGCGTAGAGCGCGTGGTCGTGGGCATGCGGCGTGAAGGCGTTGTGGCGCAGCACACGGGTCAGCTGGTTGAGGGTGAAGGGCGAACCGGCGCCGAACGGGGTCACGTCGAGCCGAGCCCAGATGCCGCGGCGATTGGGGACGACGACCAGCGCCTTGCCGCCGCCCGCCAGCACGCGCCAGACTTCCTCGAGCATGGCGTCGACATCGGCTGCGCCCTCGAGCGCGTGCACAATGAGGACGCGGTCGATCGAGAAGTTCTGCAGCGGCAGCTCCGCTTCGTTGACCAGCGAGACGATATTGGGGGCGTCGCGCGGCCAGTGCAGCACGCCCTGGCGCGCCGGCATGAAGGACAGCACGCGCTCGGCCTCGCCGAAGAACGGCCGCAGATAGGGATTGGCGTAGCCTAGGCCGAGGACGCGCATGCCCGAGACATCCGGCCACAGCTTGCGAATCCGCTGCCCGATCAGCCGGCGCGCGACCTCGCCGAGCCGGGTCTGGTAGAAATCACGCAGATCGATGACGTCGGAATACAAGGCGTTCGCGGCTCCGCTCTCGGGTCGATTGTCGGTGTGACCCGCTTCGCCTGCCGATTCAAGTCCGCGCGGTGACGCAGCCTCAGAATTCGGATTCGAATTCCTCGATCTGTTCCGGCTCTTCGAGCGCGTCCGCCGTCCAGGCGATCATCTCGGGCAGCGCGAGGATGCGGTCGACATAGGCCTGCGCCTCCGCGCCGAGCTTGACGTCATAGGTGCGGAACCGGGTCGCCACCGGCGCGTACATCGCGTCGGCCAGGGTCAGGGTCTTGCCGTAGAGGTAGGGGCCTTCATATCGGCCGAGGCAGAATTCCCAGATCTCGACGATGCGGTTGATGTCGGCCTTGACGTCCGAATAGATGCGATAGCCGGGGTGGCTTGCCCGCAAATTCATCGGCAGGGCGGAGCGCACGGCGCGGAAGCCCGAATGCATCTCGCCGCTGATCGCGCGGCAATGGGCGCGGGCAGCGCGATCGCTCGGCAACAGCCCGGCTTCCGGCTTGATCTCGTGCAGATACTCGGCGATCGCCAGCGTATCCCAAACCTCGATGCCGTCATGGATCAGCTTGGGCACCAGGAACGAGGGCGAGAGCAGCAGTAGTTCGGCGCGCGCCGAGGCATCGTCTGGCGACACCGATTCCGCAATGAAATCGAGCCCCGAGAACTTCGCGATGAGCCAACCGCGCAGCGACCAGGACGAATAGTTCTTGCTGCTGATGATCAGTTTCGCCTTGGCCATCGATCTTCCCTTCCGACTTTTTTCGTGGATCCGCGCCGCGCACGGCCACTGTAGCGGATGTATGTGAAGCAAACATTGTGCCGTCAGGTGTTGCGCGGCCACAACCTCCCAATTGTCACATGGGGGCGATGCGGGGCGTCAACCAGTGTCGTTATCCAATATTGGGGTGTCCGGCATCCTGAATCGTCGTTAACGATTGGTTTCCTGGATCCGGATTATTGAGGATGTAAAGCCACGGCCTGGATTCCGCCACCGGCGCTGATCCGAACGCCAAGTTTGCAGCCACTTGCGAGGTGTCGACGATGACGAATCAGACAAATCCGCCATCGGCGCCGATCCGCCTCGGCGATCCCGCGCCCTGGTTCAGCGGCGTGACCATGACCGGGGGGCGGGTCGATCTCCATGTCGATGCCGGGCGCTGGGTCGTGCTGTCGTTCCTCGGTTCGCTGGCGGAAGACGCGTCGCTGCAGGTGCTGGTCGAACTCCTGTCCGAGGGCGAGTGCTTTCGCGAGAACCATCTCGTGTTCTTCGCAATCCTGAGCGAGCCGCCGCCACCCCAAGTCTATCAGATGCTGGCGCCGATCGTCGGGCCTTGCGTCAATTTCATCATCGATGGCGACGGCGCGATCGCGCGGCAATACGGCGCCGAGGGCACGAAGCGCACGATCGTGCTCGACCCGATGCTCTCCGCGGTCGCCGATGTCCGTTTCGACGATCCGGCGGGTCATAACGGCATGATCCGCAATTTCATCCGCAGCCTGCCGGCACCGGGCGATTCCGTCGGCGTGCCCCTGGTCGCGCCGATCCTGATCATCCCGCGCGTGTTCGAATTCGATTTCTGCGACTACTTGATCCGGTTGTTCGACGAGGTCGGCGGCGAGGATTCCGGCTTCCTGCTCGACGTCGGCGGCCAGACCCGGACCGTGGTCAATCCCGCTTTGAAGCGCCGCCAAGACATGGTGATCAGCGATCCGGGATTGCGCGAGATGATGCGGGACCGCCTGGCCCGCCGGGTCGTGCCGGCGATGGCGCGGTTCTTCCGCTTTGCGCCCACCCGCGCCGACCGCTATCTCGTCAGCGCCTACAGCGCGGAGACCGGCGGCCACTTCTTTCGTCATCGCGACGACGTCAATGCCGGGGCGCAGCATCGTCGCTTCGCCATGTCGCTGGGGCTCAACAAGGATTACGAGGGCGGCGGCGTCGTGTTCCCGGAATTCGGGCCACAGGCCTACCATCCGCCGGTCGGCGGCGCCGTGATCTTCTCGACCGGGATGCTGCACGAGGTGCAGAAGGTGACGAAGGGCCGCCGCTTCGTGTTCGTGCCCTTCCTCTATGGCGAGGAAGATGTCGCGATCCGGCTCGGCAACAATGCCCATCTCGCGCCGGGTGAATCCGCTTATACTCCCGGCAGCGACCTGCTCGCTGCCCCGCC
>CAIUCF010000586.1 GCA_903897565.1 uncultured Rhodospirillales bacterium
CGGCGGTGACGCTCGGCAGCCGCGAAGCGCGTCTGGTGCGCGTCATTACCGCGAGCGCCGAGCGGGTTACACCACCCTGCCGTCATTTCGGCCGCTGTGGTGGCTGCGCGGTCCAACACCTCGACCACGAGGCCTATCTGCGCTTCAAGCGCAATCTGATCCTCGACGCGCTGCGTCGCCAGGGGCTCGGCGACGTCGAAATTGCCGAGACTGCGGTATCGCCGCCGCAGAGCCGGCGGCGCGCCAGTATGGAGGCCCTGCGGCTCGGCGGGAAACTGACCCTGGGCTTCCATGGTCGCGCGGCCCACACCGTGATCGACGTTGCCGAATGCCCGGTACTCGACCCGGGGCTCGTCGCTGTGCTCGGTCCGACGAGGCAGCTTCTACCGCAGTTTCTCAAGTCGGGAGAGCGGGCGAATGTGGTTCTGACGATGCTCGATCGCGGCGTCGATATCGGGTTGGTGCTGCCGCGCGAGCCCGATCTTGCCGGGCTGGAAGCGCTCTCCGCTTTCGCCGAAGCCCAGGATCTGTGCCGATTATGGTGGCGGGCCGGCAACGCGCCGGCGATCCCCGCGGCGATTCGTCGGGCGCCGACGACCCTGCTCGGCGGGCTGGCGGTCACGGCGCCGATGGGCGGGTTTCTCCAGGCGACGCGAGCCGGGGAGGCGACATTGGTCGCCGAGGTGATGCGGGCACTGGCCGGCAACGGTGTCGTCGCCGATCTGTTTGCCGGCATGGGCACGTTTTCGCTGCCGCTCGCCGTGGCGGGCAAGATCGTCCACGGGGTCGAGGCCGATGCGGAGGCCATTGCCGCACTGTCGGCTGCAGGCCATGCCGCCCGGCTCACCGGCTTGACGACCGAACGCCGCGATCTCGACGCGCGCCCGCTGCTGGAGTCCGAACTCAAGCGCTACGACGCGGTGGTCTTCGACCCGCCGCGCGCCGGGGCGCGGGCACAGACGGAGCTGCTCGCCCGATCCGATGTCCGCACTGCGGTTGCCGTGTCGTGTAATCCGGCGACCTATGCCCGCGACGCCGCGATCCTGGTCGCGGGCGGCTGGCGTCATGAGCGGGTCACCCCGGTCGATCAGTTCCTATGGTCGTCCCATATCGAACTGGTCGGCGTGTTCAGCCGCGGGTCTTGACTGCGTAGCCGGCAACCCGGGCGCCGAACAGCCGCGCTGTGGCGAGGTCGCCGGGGAAGGGGCCCTCATCCGGCGTGGCGTCGGCCGGTGACTGCGCGACGAGGCCGGAGAACGAGCCGAAGAAGTTGATGTCGTTGCGCTGCGCCGTTTTCTGGCTCGACGGCATCATGCCGGTGCCGATCCAGATCATGCCGTGCTGCATCGCCAGGGTCATCAGGTAGGCGATGGTCATCGGCTTGTCGCCGATCGGACTCGCGGAATTGGTGAAGCCGGCGGCGATCTTGTCCTTCCAGCTGTGGGTGAACCAAGGCTTCGAGCTGGCATCGGCGAATTTCTTGAACTGCCACGCCGGCCCCGCCATGTAGGTCGGCGAGCCGAAGATGATGGCGTCGGCGGCAGCCAGCTCGGCCCAGTCGGCGTCGCCGATCTCGCCCTCGGCGCTGATCGCGATCAGCGAAGCCGAGGCGCCCGCGGTTTCCGCCGCGCCTTCAAGCACCGCCTGCGCCTGCTTCGTCGTGTGGCCGTAGCCGCTGAAAAAGACCACCGCAATCTTCGCCATTACGCACACGCCTGCAGTATTGGACACCCTAGGGGTGCTTGATAGTCGACGACAATTCCGCCGTCAGCGCGACAACAGATAAGGCGGCATCGCGGCACGGGCGTCCGGGTCGAATGCCATCCGCGCCATGGTGAGCACGGTGTCCAAGCCGACCATCGCTTTGCGCCCTTGCAAAGGATTGCCGCTGCTCTCGGAAAGCACTTCTTGGACGAGCTGCGACAGCGACTTGGCCGGCGGGAAGGCCACCAGAGCGACAGTGTCGTCGTCACTCGCCTTGACGGCCTTCTTGGCCCATGACACCGCGGTATCGAGCCCACCCAACGCATCGACGAGCCCGTTCTGCGACGCCTGGATCCCGGTCCAGACATGGCCACGGCCGATGGCGTCAACCTGCTCGACGGTCAGATGACGGCCGGCCGCGACCCGCGAGATGAACGTATGATAGCTCTGGTCGAGCATCGCCTCGGTATGACGACGCTGCTCCGGCGTAAAGCGCGCCGTCGAGGTGCCGATATCGGCGTTCTGACCATAGGCGACATGATCCCAGGTCAGCCCGATTTTCTGCCACAGCCCATCGAACACGATTTTGCCGCCAAAGACACCGATCGATCCGGTGATGGTGCCGGGCTCGGCGATGATCTTGTCGGCGCCGGTGGCGATGTAATAGCCGCCGGATGCCGCGGTGTCGCCCATGCTGACGATCACCGGCTTGCCTTTCATCCGCGCGCGCTGGGTTGCCCGCCAGATGGTCTCCGAGGCGACGTCGGAGCCGCCGGGGCTGTCGATACGCAGGATGATGGCGCGGATCCGGCTGTCGTCGACCGCGGCGTTGATCGCCGCGACGAGGTCGCCGCTCCTGACCCCGTCCGATTTCGAGAACGGGCGATCATCGTCGCTACCCGAGGAGATCATGCCGACGGCGCGGATGAGGGCGACGCGCAGATTGGGGCGGGGCGCTGCCGCAGCCGCAACTCGCGCATAGGTGTTGAAGTCGACGAACGCGGCATCCGCACCGGCCTTGTCCAGGGCTTGCTGGTCGAATTCGTCATGGTATCCGATTTGGTCGATCAGATGGTTGTTGAGGGCTTCGTCGGTCAGGAACGGACCGGAATCGATCAGGCTGCGGACCTTGTCCTCGCCGAGCCCGCGATCCTTGGCGATGCCGGCGACGAGCTGGTCGTAGAGCGAATGGACGAGGCCGTCGAGCGCGGTGCGATCGGAGGGCAGCAGCTTGGTCTCCGTCAACTGCGTCATGGCACTCTTGAACTCGCCGCGACGTGAGAAATCGGCCTCGATGCCGAGTTTGTCGAGCGTGCCCTTCAGGAACGGTGTCTCCATGTCGAGACCGGTGAGCCCGAGATTGCCGATCGGCTGCAGCCAAATCTTATCGAAGCCGCTGAGCAGGTAATAGTTGACCGAACCGCCGCCGATGTCGCCGATGCTCTCGGCGAAGCCGTAGGCGAACTTGCCCTTCGCCCGGAAACCGGCCAGCGCGTCGCGGAATTCCTGGACTTGGGCGAAGCCGAGGCCAGAATCGCCGGCCGTCGCGACCAGTCCCTTGATCCGATCGTCGGAGGCAGCGGCCTTGATCGTCTTGATCAGGGTCTGGAAGCTCTGGCCCTGATCGCCGGTGATCCGGCGCAGCGGGTCGAGCCGCGCTTCGGTGAAGCTCTCGTTGAGATCGAGCTTGAGCACCGACGCTTCGGCGATCCGCGGTGCGGCGTGGCGATGGCTGAACACGTAACCGGCGTAGACGGCCAGCACGAGGAGCACGACAGTAAAGAAGCCGATGATGGCGAAGAACCACGTGACGAAGCGCATCAATTCTGTTCCCGCTCTGGAGGCTTGGCGCGTACCGGCCGCGCCGTGACAGTCAATTGGCCCGGTAGGCTATCGGGAACCGGCCAACCCGCCGCATTGCCCGCGATGCATGAGCATGGCGTCGGCGAGGACGCAGGCGACCATCGCCTCTGCGACCGGCACCGCACGGATGCCGACGCAGGGATCATGCCGGCCGATTGTGGCAATCGTGGTCTCCGCGCCGGCCGAGGTGATGGTCTGGCGTTCGCTCAGGATCGAGCTCGTCGGCTTGACGGCGAAGCGGAGAATGATGTCCTGCCCCGTCGAAATCCCGCCGAGGATGCCGCCGGCATGGTTCGACAGGAATACCGGCTTGCCGTCGACAATCCGGATCTCGTCGGCATTATCTTCGCCCGACAGCGCCGCCGCGGCGAACCCATCGCCGATCTCCACGCCCTTGACCGCGTTGATGGTCATCAAGGCCGCAGTCAGTTCCGAATCGAGCTTGCGATAGAGCGGCTGTCCCCAGCCCGCAGGCACACCCGAGGCGATGACCTCGATGACCGCGCCGGCCGAGGAGCCGGACTTGCGGACACCGTCAAGATAGTCGGCCCATTCTGCTGCAGCGACAGGGTCGGCGCAGAAGAAGGGATTGCGGTCGACCTCTTCCCAGTCCCAGCGGCTGCGGTCGATCACGCGCGGGCCCATCTGGATCAATGCCCCGCGAATGCTGATGCCGTCGCCGAGCACCTTGCGCGCGACGCCGCCGGCGGCGACGCGGCAGGCGGTTTCGCGCGCCGAGGACCGGCCACCGCCGCGATAATCGCGGATGCCGTATTTGGCCCAATAAGTGTAGTCGGCGTGGCCGGGACGGAACTTGTCCTTGATGTCGCCGTAATCCTTGGAGCGCTGGTCGGTGTTCTCGATCTCCAGCGCGATCGGGGTTCCGGTCGTCTGCCCTTCGAATACGCCCGACAGGATGCGGACGAGATCAGCCTCGCGGCGTTGCGTGGTGAAGCGCGACTGGCCCGGCTTGCGACGATCCAGATGATGCTGGAGATCGGCTTCCGACAAGGCGAGCCGTGGCGGCACGCCGTCGACGACGCAGCCGATCGCCGGTCCGTGGCTTTCACCCCAGGTCGTGACGCAGAACGCCGTACCGAAGCTGTTCCCGGCCATCTTTGGCTCAGACGGTGGTGATGTCGGGTGCGTCGACCGCCTTCATGCCGACGACATGATAGCCGCAATCGACATGATGGACCTCACCGGTCGCCCCGGCGCCGAGATCGCTCAGGAAGTACAGACCGGCGCCGCCGACGTCTTCGAGGGTGGTGTTGCGGCGCAGCGGCGCGTTGTACTGGTTCCACTTCAGGATATAGCGGAAATCGCCGATGCCCGAGGCGGCCAGCGTCTTGACCGGGCCGGCGGAGATGGCATTGACGCGGATGGCGTCGACGCCGAGATCGGCGGCGAGATAGCGCACGCTGGCCTCGAGTGCGGCCTTGGCGACGCCCATCACGTTGTAGTTCGGCATCACCTTCTCGGCGCCGTAATAGGTGAGGGTGAGCAGGCTGCCGCCCTTGGTCATCAGCGGCGCGGCAAGCCGGCACACTTCGGTGAAGGAGAAGCAGGAGATATCCATGGTCCGCAGGAAATTTCCACGGCTGGTATCGACGTAGCGACCCTTCAGCTCTTCCTTGTCGGAGAAGCCTATCGCGTGAACGACGAAATCGAGGCTGCCCCATTGTTCGGCGATCGTCTCGAAAACCTTGGCCGTGCTGGCGGCGTCAGTGACGTCGCATTCCAGGACCAGGGTCGAGCCGATTCCGGCCGCGAGCGGGCGGACCCGCTTTTCCAGGGCTTCACCCTGAAAGGTGAAGGCAATCTCGCCACCCTGGGCATGGATCGCGGCGGCGATACCCCAGGCGAGGGACCGGTCGTTGGCGACCCCCATGATCAATCCACGCTTGCCGGCCATAAGATTACCCTGGGTCGCCATACTCTCACTGCCCTCTCGAAAGATTATCGTGGCCGGATGCGGCGCGAGCGAACTCGGCGCGGACCTCGCCCTGACGTTGGAACCGCGGATGCTACACGAAACACCCGCCGGGGCGAAAGAGCGGTTCTCGGAGAGCGGCCCTGCGACCGTCGGACCAGTGCTCAGGCTAGCATTGCCGCGACATATTCTGCGATCGCCAGCGACGCGGTAAGCCCGGGCGACTCGATCCCGAACAGATTGACGATCTGCGGCACGCCGTGAACGATGACGCCGTCGATTCGAAAATCGGCGGCGGGAGCCCCCGGCGCCGAAATCTTGGGCCGGATGCCGCTATAGCCGGGCAGCAGAGCGCCATCGGCGAGATCGGGCCAGTAGCGGCGGATTGCCGGATAGAACCGGACGGCGCGCGCGGGGTCGACGGCATAGTCGATGGAGTCGACCCATTCGACATCGGGCCCAAAGCGGGCCTGGCCGCCGAGATCGAGGGTCAGGTGGATGCCGAGTCCGCCCGGCTCGGGTACGGGATAGATCAGATGCCGGAACGGGCTCGTGTGGCCGAGGCTGAAATACGAGCCTTTGCAGAGATAGGGCCGCGGGATTGCCGCTGACGGGAAGCCGGCGATGGCGGCGGCCAGTGCGGGCGCGCCGAGCCCTGCGGCGTTGATCAACAGCCGACAGCCAAGAGCCAGCGGCATCTCCCCGCCGGTCTCCAGCACGAGCCCATCATCCGTCAGCGCGCCGGCGACGATCGGGGTCCGGCAGACGATCGTCGCGCCGGCCGCTTCGGAATCGGCCTGATAAGCCTGCATCAGAGAATGGCTGTCGATGATCCCCGTCGATGGCGAATACAGCCCGGCCGTGGCACGCAGTGCCGGCTCCAGGGCGAGGATGCCTCGAGCATCGAGCCTCTCCAGGTCCGTCACGCCGTTACCGGCGGCCGCCGCGCGAATGCCGCCGAGGACTGCCGTTTCGTCGTCATTGGTGGCGACAATCAGCTTGCCGATCGCGCGATGCGGAATCCCGCGGTCGGCGCAATAGTGATAAAGGAGCGGCCGCCCTTCGGTGCAGAGCCGCGCCTTGAGGCTGCCCCGAGGGTAGTAGATACCGGCATGGATGACCTCGCTGTTGCGCGACGAGGTCTCACTGCCGATCATGGACCCGGCTTCGAGCACCAGAACATCGCGTCCCGCCATGGCGAGTGCCCGTGCGATCGCCAGGCCGACGACGCCGGCCCCGGCGACGACGATGTCGGCATGTTCCGACGCTGCTGCGGTCACGGCCGTTCCCAACTTCTGGACATTCGGCAGTGTTAACAGGAGTGCGCCCGGGAATAAACCCGGGTGGCTACCCCGACGGGAAGGCGGCTCGGGTCGCGGCGATCAATTCGCTCAGAGCGTCGAGGATCGTGACGACCGTTTCGTGATCGCCGTGCAGGCTCGCCTGCTCCAACTGACCGGCCACCGCGGCCAGACGGTTTGCACCGAGCTGGGCCGACGTGCTGCGCAGGTCGTGGGCGGTTCTCGCCAGTGCGGCAAAATCATGTTCGGCAGCGGCGTCCATGATCAGGGCGTGCATTGACAGCGTCGATTCGAGATAGGCAGAGACGAGTTCATTGACGCTGGCCACGGGAAGAACCGAGAACAATTCGTCGAGCTTGTCGGCGGCGCGCAGCGGCGGCAGGTCGTCAGGTAATGAGGGCTCCGGCGCAGAATTCCCAGGGCTCGATCCTGCGGCGTGATCGAGCCAGTCGGCGATGGTCGTCAAGAATTGCTCCGGGTCGATCGGCTTGGAGACATAATCGTTCATGCCTGCGTCGAGATAGGTCTCGCGCGCGCCCGGCATCGCGTTGGCGGTAATTGCGATGACGGGAACACGGGTGTAGCGCTCCTCCAACTCCCGCAGGCGCTGGGTAGCCTGGATTCCGTCCATATGCGGCATCTGGGCATCCATCAGGATGAGATCATAGGGCGTGGCCCGGGCCGCTTCGATCGCCTGGGCGCCGTCGACGGCGCAATCGACCCGGTATCCTGCCTTGCGCAGCAGGCTTTCGACCAGAAAGCGATTCACGGCGTTGTCTTCGACGAGGAGAATGCGCGCATCGGGGCGCGCCGCGGAGACGCGGGAGATCTGCACCGTGGCAGGCGGCGGCAGCGACGGCCGTGATTCTTCCTCCGTGGCCAGCGGCAGGGTGATCGCGTACCAGAAGCTGCTGCCATGGCCGGGGGTGCTTTCGACGCCGATCGTGCCCCCCATCAACTCCACCAAGCGCTTCGCGATGGTGAGCCCGAGGCCGGTGCCACCAAAACGGCGGGTAATCGAGCCGTCGGCCTGGCGGAATTTGTCGAAGATCATCGCCTGGACGTCAGGCTCGATGCCGATCCCGGTGTCGGTCACGGTGAAGCGGATCGTCAGCCGGTCTTCGGCGGAGAGGCTGCATCTCGCCGTGATCGAGACGCCGCCGTGGTCGGTGAATTTGACGCCGTTCGATGCGAGATTCGTCAGGACCTGCAGGATCCGCGTCGCGTCGCCACAGACGTAACGATTGCAATCGGGATCGAGATCCGAGGTCAGGGTGATTTTCTTCTGGGTGGCTTCCGGTCCGAGCCCGTTCAGGCAGTCATCGACGATCCGGCGCGGCTGAAACACCAGGGTCTCGAGATCCACCTTCTCGGCATCGAGCTTGGACAGGTCGAGGATATCGTTGATGATGAGCATGAGCGATCGTGCCGAGGCACTGATCCCATTGACATATTGGCGCTGTTCGTCGGATAGCGCTGTGCCGCCGAGGAGCGCCGTCATGCCGATGACGCCGTTCATCGGGGTACGGATTTCGTGGCTGATCGTGGCGACGAACTCCGATTTCAGCCGGCTCGCGTTCTCCGCCGCTTCCTTGGCCTCTTGTAGCCGGGCCTCGATCTCCTTGCGTCGGCTGATGTCGCGCGAGATCAGCAGAATCTCGACGATCTGGTTGGTGACAGGATCGCGAACCGGGTTCACCGTGCTTTCCAGCCAAACGCCCTTGCCTTGCTTGTTGAAATATTTCGCCTGGTAGGTGATCGGCCCTTCGCCTTTCATGGCGCGCTCATGCGTGCTCCCCTGGGGAGAATCGGGGGTGCGTTCGAAGCGGCGGCGGCCGATCAGTTCTTCGGGCGAATAGCCGAGGACGGCGCGAACCGACGGCGATACGTAGGAGAAATTACCGGCGCTGTCGATCCGGGCGATAATGTCGCTCGCGGTCTCCGTCAAAAGCCGAAACTCCTCGGCCCGATCCTTCAGGGCCGTTTCGGCTCGGGTCCGGTCGGTAATGTCACGCAGTGCACCGGTGACGCCGATCACGCGGCCGTCGGTGTCGTGTGTCAGGCGCGCCGTGAGTTCGTACCAGCCGTAGCTTCCGTCCCTCCGCCGAAGTTGGCCGGTGCGTGTCAATCGTGCCAGTCCGGACAGCAGGCTCTGGTTGTTGCTGTCGACATGGTCCAAGTTGTCCGGATGTTTCAGTAACCTGAGACTGGTACCCAAGAGCTCATCGGGCTGATATCCCATGACCTCGACGACCGACGGCGACACGTAGGTCAGAACCCCGTCGAGCGTGCGCTGGTAGATGACATCCGAGGCGTTGTCGACGACGAGACGATAGAGCATCTCGCTGCCGCGCAGCGCGCGCTCCGCCTCGACGCGCGCGGTCACGTCGCGGGCGGCACCGTTGACGCGGTAGCGCCCGATGCGCTCGACGAAGGTCACCGCCGCGGTAATTTCATACCACAGATAATGGCCCTCGGCATGTCGGATCCGGAGCGGCGGCAGCGTGATGGTTCCCGTCAGGGGAATGTTCGCAAGCTTTTGCTCGATGAGGTCAATGTCGTCGGGATGGGCATAGTCGCGGAGCGAGACACCGAGCAAGCTCCGCGGATCGTAGCCGAGTTGCGGCCGCACGGAAGGTGACAGGTAAAGCAGCCGCCCCAGTTTCGTCGCCTGATAGACGATATCCTGAGAGGTTTCGGCGATGAGCCGATAATGCTCCTCGCTCTCTCGCAGCGTCTTTTCCCGCGCACCGACTGCCTCGGCGAGCAATTTCAGCTGCGTCGCGGAATTCCGGAGCTGCGGGACGAGCGGTGTCGGCAGGCGCGCCGCCGCTTCGTAGTGCCCGTCGTTCAAGGCCGCAATTGCCGCCCTCAAGTCGCGAATGGGCTTGAGCAGCAGCTGTTCGATCACCGCCCAGCCGAGGACGAGAAGACCGATGAGAACCGCCGATGACAGAATGGGCGACGCGCTCTGTGTTGCAGATCGTGCCGATAGCGTCGCAAACACCGCGGCACAGCCCAGCACCAGCGCCGCGATAACCGCCACCATGGGTAGGCGTGGCTCGTCGATACGCGGCGATCGGCTATCGTCCTGTTGTCGGCGCGGATTTTCGCTGGTCACGAATTTCTTGAACTCTTGATTGAGGATGTTCGTTCTGACACCGACAATAGCGATCCAAGACACAACAAAGTATTAAGGTTGAACCCCTCGGCTATGGCTTGCCGCCGGACCAGTTCGCGCCGGCAAGCC
>CAIUCF010000587.1 GCA_903897565.1 uncultured Rhodospirillales bacterium
CAGATACTGATACTTGCCTTCCCCCGTAGTCTAGGCGCCCCATGTCACGACCCCCGCTCGAGCAGCCCACCGCGATCGCGCGCCCCACCAGCGGCGATCGCTATCGCCTCGGCAGCGCGTTGACGGGGCCGGTTACGACCTCGCCGGTGCGCCGTCGCAAGTCGGAGGAGGTGCAGACGCGGCTGCTCGACACCGCCGAGGAACTCTTTGCCCGGCTTGGCTATGCCGCCGTCTCGATCCGCGACGTCACCGCACATGCGGGGATGCGGCTCGCCAATGTCAGCTATTATTTCGGCAGCAAGCAGAACCTCTATTTCGAAGTGCTGCGGCGGCGCAGCGCGCCTCTCGCTCGGTCGCGGATCGAACGCATTCGCGCCGTGCGCAAGGGTCCACTACGCGGTGCAGAGCGGCTTGCCGCGGTCGTCGCCGGCTACGTCGAACCGGCGCTAGAACTGAGCCAGAGCGGCGATCCGGGCTGGAAGAACTTCTTCTCGCTGATCGGCCAGGTGACCTTCTCCGGCCTCGCCTCGCCGGAAATCACGGCGATGTTCAACGACGCCGCGCGCGAGTTGATGGGCGCGCTCTACGAACTCTATCCAGCCGCGCCCGCCGCGGAGATCCAGGCGGCGGCCATGCTCGTGATCGGCCCCTATATCTTCGTGGTCTCGGAAACGGGGCGGATCGAGACCTTTCCCGAGGCCGCCTTCGCCTCCGGCGACCTCGACTTCCTGGGACCGAGGATGCAGCGCTTCATCGTCGGCGGATTGCTCGGCATTCTCGGTCCGCCCAACGGGTCGTAATTCCCGGGGCGACCTTCAATTGGCGAGACCGCCGTCGATCTCGATGATCTGGCCGGTAATGTAATTGGCCTCCGGGAAACACAACAGCATGACCCCGCCCGCGGCCTCGGCCGTGGTGCCGGGGCGGCCGAAGGCGATGCGTTCCTTGAACATTGTCATCACTTGCGGCGTGAGGCCGACGCGGCGCTTCTCCCCTGCGATATCGATTACCGTCTCGCCGTGCACTTCCTGGGTGAGCCGGGTCTCGATGAAGCCGAAGGCGACGCAGTTGACGTTGATGCGCAGCGGCCCCCATTCCTTGGCGAGCGACCGGGTCAGCCCGAACAGCCCGGCCTTGGCAGCCGAGTAGTTGGACTGCCCGGCAGTGCCCCCGGTCGCCGCGACCGAGGAGATGTTCACGACCTTGCGATACACGGTAAGGCCTGCAGCATGTTCTGCCGCGATCCGCTCGCGCACCGCGCCATGGAATTCGCGCAGGATGCGGAACGGCGCGCGCAGATGCACATCCTGGATCGCATCCCATTGCTCGTCGCTGATCTTGTGAAGGAAGCCGTTCCAGATATAGCCGGCGTTGTTGACGAGGATATGGGCATCGCCGAACCGCGCCATTGCCGTGTCGAGGAAACGTCGCGGAAAATCGGCATCGGTTACGCTGCCGACACAGGCAATCGCCTCCCCGCCCGCCCGCGTGATGGCCTCGACGGCTTCGGCCGCGGGTCCTGGATCGAGGTCGTTGACGACGATCTTTGCACCCTCGGCAGCCAGTTGCTCGACGAGGCTGCGGCCGACGCCGCGCCCGCCACCGGTGACCAGAGCCACCTTGCCGGCGAGGCGGCTCATGACCTCGCCTCCGCCAGGGGCGCCCACCCGGCCTCGTCGTGACTGCTGGTCATGGCGAACCTCCGATTTCCTGCCAAATGTGACTGATCGCATAGCCGTCGAGGGCCGCCGCTACCGTGGCGACCGTGTCCGAATCTGGCGGCGTCCCGTCTGCCCTCGCGACGACGACGACGGTGCCGAGGCGGTCGTGATCCACTGCAGAGGCCGTCAACCCGAGATCGAGCTGGTCGAGTTCCTGCTGGAACGTCGCCTGGGCCGCGTCACGGCGCAGCCGCAGCTTCGAGATCTTGCCGGGTCCGCTCAGCGGCATTTCGGCGAGGATATGCACGGCCTTCGGCGCGGCCGCGCGTTCCAGCACCCGTTCCCGGACATGGGCTTCGAGTTCCGCTGCAGAGACCGACGCGCCGGGCTTCAGCTGCACGAACAGGATCGGCAACTCGCCGGCGTATTTGTCAGGCCGCCCGACTGCCGCGGCGAGCTGGACCGCCGGATGATCATAGGCCGGCTCTTCGATCAGGCTGGGATCGATATTGTGGCCGCCGCGGATGATGACGTCCTTGAGCCGCCCGGCGATCCAGAGATAGCCGTCTTCGTCGATGCGGCCGAGATCGCCGGTACGCAGCCAGCCGTCCTGGGTAAACAAGTTCGGACGTGGATCGAGATAGCTGGTGATGACGATGCCGCCCCGAACCACCAGCTCGCCCAGGCGGTTGGGAGCGCAGCGCGGCCCCGGCTCGCCCTCGGCAGAGGCGTCGCGGATCTCGATCTCGACCCCGGGGAACGGCA
>CAIUCF010000588.1 GCA_903897565.1 uncultured Rhodospirillales bacterium
ATCCCGGCCCGCTCCAGCGCCTTCTGGGTGGCGCGGATCGGCTCTTCCAGCATGATCACGGGGTCGCCGGCGGTCACGGTGACGTTGCGGATGCGGGCGATCGGGGTCAGGCCGTGGCGCTTGAGCGCGGCTTCGCTGACGACCATCACGCCCGAGGCGCCGTCGCAGATCTGGCTGGCATTGGCCGCCGAGATGCGGCCGCCTTCGCGCAGCAGCTTGACCGAGCCGATGGACTCCAGGGTCGCCTCACGGCGGATACCCTCGTCCTTGGTGTGCAGGACCTTGCCGCCCTGGCCGTCATCGATCTCGAGACCGAGGATTTCGGCATCGAATGCGCCCGAGTCACTGGCGGCGGCAGCCTTGCGATGGCTGGTCAGGGCGAAGGCGTCGAGGGCCTCGCGCTCGAAGCCGTATTTCCGGGCGATCATCTCGGCGCCTTCGAACTGGCTGAATTCCTGAACGTGATAGCGCTCCTTGATCGCCTCGGCGAAGGGCGAGCCGAAGCCGTTCTGCGCCGCCAGGGTCGTCGGCAGGAACATCGGCACGCGGGTCATCGATTCGACGCCGGCAGCGATGACGATGTCCTGGGTGCCCGACATGATCGCCTGGGCCGCGAACTGCACCGATTGCTGCGACGAGCCGCACTGGCGATCGATCGAAACGGCCGGCACGGTTTCCGGCAGATGCGAGGCCAGCACCGCGTGGCGGCCGATCTGGAAGCTCTGTTCGCCGGCCTGACCGACGCAGCCCATGATCACGTCTTCGATCAGTGCTGGATCGACCTTGGCGCGGGCGACGAGTTCGTCGAGCACGCGGCCGGCCATCTCGGCCGGATGCCAGCCCGCGAGCTTGCCGCCGCGGCGGCCACCGGCGGTGCGAACCGCCGCTACGATATATGCATCAGCCATGGTCTATCCCCTTTTTCCGGTAAAATTGGGCTTGCGGCGCCCCAAGAACGCGGCAACGCCTTCGCGCGCGTCGGGCTCGCCGCTGACGCCCTCAATGGCGCGCGCTTCGAGTTCGAGTTGGGCTTCGAGCGCGTTGCCGAAGCTGTTGACCAGCAATTGCCGCGCGCGACCGAGCGCCCGGGTCGGCATCGCCGCCAGCTTGGCCACGGTCTCGGCGACATTCTGCTGGAAATCCGCGTCGTCGACGACACGGGTGACGATCCCCGTCGCCGCGGCCTCGTCGGCCGAGACCCGGGTGTTGAGCAGGATCATCTCCTGCGCCCGCCGCAAGCCGACGACGCGGGGCAGCAGGAAACTCATGCCGCCGTCGGGCGACAGGCCGACGCCGGGATAGGCGGCGGTAAAGCTCGCCGACCGCGTTGCGATCGCGATATCGCCGAGCAGCGCCAGACTGAGGCCCGCGCCGGCGGCCGCACCGTTGATCGCGGAGACCAGCGGCTTGTCCATGCGCGCAAACTTGGAGATTGCGGCATGGAGCGGCGCGGTGAGCGCGTTGACGAAGCCCGGAAGATCGTCTCCGGCCTCGGCGAAGCCACGAATATCGCCGCCGACGCAGAACATCTTGCCGGCACCCGACAGCACGACGACCCGGATCTCCGGGTCGTTCACGCATTTCATGGCGACATCGAGCAGCGCCTCGGCGACCCCGCGGTCGATGGCATTGCCGGCATCCTCGCGGTCGAGCGTGACCCGGGCGATGCCGGCCGCGACCTCGAAACGAACGCCGTTCATTTCGGCGCCATGCGGATCGCGCCGTCGAGACGGATCGTCTCGCCGTTCAGCATCGGATTAGCGATGATGGACTCGACCATCTGCGCATATTCATGCGGCTGGCCGAGCCGGCTCGGAAACGGCACCTGACGGCCAAGCGACTCCCGCGCAGCTTCCGGCAGCGAGGCCAGCAGCGGCGTCATGAAGATGCCGGGCGCGATGGTGACGACGCGGATGCCGAACTGCGCGAGATCGCGGGCGATCGGCAGGGTCATGCCGACGACGCCACCCTTGGAGGCCGAATAGGCGGCCTGACCGATCTGGCCATCGAAGGCGGCGACGCTCGCGGTATTGACGATCACGCCACGTTCTTCGCCGATCGGCTCGCCGGTCGAGGCGCGCGCCGCGAACTTCGAGATCATGTTGAAGGTGCCGATCAGATTGACCGTGATGACCTTCTGGAAATTGGCGAGGCTATGCGGCTTGCTTTCGCGACCCACGGTCTTTTCCGGCGGCCCGATGCCGGCGCAATTGACCAGGATGCGCGCCTTGCCGTTGTAGCCTTCGGCCTGCTCGAGCGCGGATTCCACGGCGGCGTCATCGGCGACGTTGACGGCGATGAAATGGCCGCCGATCGCCTTGGCCTTGGCTTCACCGAGTTCGGCGTTGAGGTCGAAGATCGTGACCTTGGCGCCGCGCGCCGCCAGCATCTCCGCCGTCGCGCCGCCGAGGCCCGAGGCGCCCCCGGTTACGATCGCTGCAGTTCCCTCGAACTTCATGTTTTTCTCTCCCTGAGATCGATGATTTAGACCAGCTCTACTGCAATCGCCGTCGCTTCGCCACCGCCGATACAGAGGCTGGCGACGCCACGGCGGAGGCCGCGGGTCTGGAGCGCGCCGAGCAGCGTGGCCACGATGCGGGCGCCGCTGGCGCCGATCGGATGGCCGAGCGCGCAGGCGCCGCCATTGACGTTGATCTTGTCGCGGGGGATGCCGAGTTCCTTCATCGCGATCATCGCGACGACGGCGAAGGCCTCGTTGACCTCGAACAAATCGACATCGCCGACGCTCCAGCCGAGTTTCTTGAGCAGGCTGCGGATCGCCGGGACCGGTGCCTCTGGAAAATCGCCCGGTTCGGCCGCGAACACCGAGGTGCCGAGAATGCGGGCGATCGGCTTGGCGTCGAGATCGCGAACCCCGGCGCTGGACGCGAGCACGACGGCGGCCGCACCATCCGAGATCGAGCTGGCATTGGCCGCTGTCACCGTGCCGTCCTTGGAGAAGGCGGGCTTGAGCAGCGGAATCTTGGCCGGATCGGCCTTGCGCGGCTGCTCGTCCTCGACGACGTCGAAGCTCTGCCGTCCGGTGACCTTGACCGGCACGATTTCGCGGGCAAAGGCGCCGTTGTTCATCGCGTCGAGGGCGCGCTGCAGGCTTTCCTGGGCATAGGTATCCTGTTCGGCGCGGCTGAATTCATGCTTGCGGGCGCAGCCATCGGCGAAGCTGCCCATCAGCCGACCGGGCTCATAGGCGTCTTCGAGACCGTCGAGGAACATCGAATCATAAAGCGTGTCATGGCCGATCCGGGCGCCGCCGCGATGCTTCATGGTGAGGTAGGGCGCGCCGCTCATGCTTTCGAGACCACCGGCGACCAGCACGTCTGCCGCACCGGACTTGATGGCGTCGTGGCCGTAGATAATCGCCTCCATGCCCGAGCCGCACATCTTGTTGTGGGTGGTGCACGGCACCGATTTGGGCAGGCCGGCACCGAGCGCCGCTTGACGCGCCGGGGCCTGGCCGAGACCGCCGGGCAGGACGCAGCCCATGAACACGCGCTCGATCTTGTCGCCGGGCACCGCGGCACGTTCGACCGCTGCCTTGACCGCGGTGGCGCCGAGCTGCGTCGCCTTGACGGTCGACAGATTGCCCTGGAGCCCCGCCATCGGCGTGCGGGCGTAGCTCAGGATGAAGACGTCGGAAGTATCCTTGCTCATGATCTGGCCTATCCTCGAGATTTGGCGCGGCAGCGCCGTCGGCACCCATGCTGAGCGCGACGGCGCTCGGAGTCAAAAGGGCTCTGCGGCAACCCAGTAATGCCGCGCGGTCGGCGCTCGACGGCGGCGGTGCCGCATTCCCTAGATCATGCCCCATGGCGAAGGCCACGCAAAGTTCCGACGCACGGGATCGCGGGCGCGGATTTATATAATACGCACGGATCCTGGCGATACGAGCGGCAATCGGCGGCCGGGGAGGGCGGGTTCGGGCCCTTGCGCGATTTCAGGGCTTGCCACGGCCGCATTTATTGAGGATGACCGAGGGATAATTCAGGCCCGGATAAGGGCCGTATCGCGGAGGATGATGGCGTGCGCGGACCCCTATCTGATCTGAAAATCGTCGAAATGGCGGGCCTCGGCCCGGCACCCTTCGCCTGTATGCTGCTCGCCGATCTCGGCGCGGATATCGTCACGATCGAACGCCCGGGCGCCGAGAATACCCGCTATCGCGTGCTCGGCCGCGGCCGCAAGAAGCTCTCGCTCGATCTCAAATCCCCGGCCGGCATCGACGCCGTGCTGGCGCTGGTGGCCGAGGCCGACTGCCTGGTCGAAGGCTTTCGCCCCGGCGTCATGGAACGGCTCGGCCTCGGTCCCGACCGACTGCTCGCCCTCAATCCGAAGCTGGTCTACGGCCGCATGACCGGCTGGGGCCAGGAAGGCCCGATGGCATCGATGGCCGGCCACGATATCAACTATCTGAGCCTGACCGGCGCCCTCCACGCGATCGGCCCGGCCGAACGCCCCGTCCCGCCCCTCAATCTCGTCGCCGATTTCGGTGGCGGCGCGATGTATCTGGTGATGGGATTGCTGGCCGCCGCACGCCACGCCACCGCGACCGGCCAAGGCCAGGTCGTCGACTGCGCGATGGTCGACGGCGCCTCGTCACTGATGGGCATGTGCTGGGACATGCGTAACGCCGGGCAGTGGGACGACCTCCGCGAGGCCAATATGCTCGATGGCGGCGCGCCCTATTACCATGTCTACAAGACCAGCGACGGCGGCTTCATGGCAGTCGGGGCGATCGAGCCGCAATTCTTCCGGCTTTTGATCCAGATTACCGGCCTGCCCGAGAGCTATCTGCCGATCCAGGACGACCGCTCGCAATGGCCACGCCTCCATGCCGATCTCGCGAAGGCCTTCGCCTCGCGGACCCGGGCGGAATGGACCGCCGCCTTCGACGGTACCGATGCCTGCGTAACGCCGGTGCTGCCGATGGCC
>CAIUCF010000589.1 GCA_903897565.1 uncultured Rhodospirillales bacterium
AGCAGCCGGCCGTTGACGGTCGCGGTGAGCTTGGCGAAAGCGTCGGCGGCGCCGCGGATACCTCGGCCGACACCCGCGGCATGGCCGATGGCGACGGCGACGCTCTCCAGCAGCTTCTCCATGCCCTGGATGATGCGTTCCTGATTCTCGATCTGCTGCATCAGGCGAATCTCGACCGAGGCGAAACCGATGAAGGATGACAGGCCGGCCGGCCCGGCCGGGATGATCTGGAAATCGGCGGCCTTGCGCGAAAAATCGGGATCTGCCTCGTAGAGCTTTTCCAGCGCCGCGTCGTTGGGCAGATACATGACGCTCAAGGTACGGACCGGCTTGCCCGTGCGGCCGGCCTGGCGCCAGCTCTGCTCGACGGCATTGACGTAGTCTTTGCCGGCCAGATCCTTCAGATGCTGATTCATCCGCGATTTCAGCTGCTCCTGCGCCTGTTTCTCGGCCTCGCTGCCCTCGGCTTTCGCCAGATCGAGCAGATGCTTGGAGGCCTTGGAGTCGACGATCAGCGCCGAATCGCCCGGCAGGAACACGATCGCATCGGGGCGCAGGCGCCGACCGGGTTCCTCGCCCTGGACGCTCGGCTGCAGCAGGAAATCCCGGCCTTCGACCAATCCGAACGAGCGCAGGGTATTGGCGAGCCCGATCTCGGCATAATAGCCCGCCCCGGCCGGGTTGGTGAGCGCCCGCCACACGGTATCGAGAATCACCGCCTTTTCGCCGACCTGCCCCTTCAGCTGCGAGACACCCTCCGTCAGCTGGCCCATCTGGCTGCGCAGACCCTCGGTCGTCGCCGCGACCTGCTTTTCGGCCTCGGCCTTGACCGCTGCGGCCTCGCGCTTGTGATCTTCGAGCAGTTTCGACGACAATTCCTGTGCCGTGGTCAGCACGCTCGCACGTGTGGTCTCCAGGAACTTGACCTTCGTCTCCTCCCACTCCGCCACGCGCTTTGACACTGTCACGACTTCCTGGCGGGCGAGCCGGAGCTGCGTCTCCTGCTCGGCAAGCGACGCGCGCAATGCCGCGGCCTCGGTCCGCGCCTGATCCCGCTCATGGACCACCGCGAGCAGGCTGGCCTGGGTCTCGTCGAGCCGCGCTTGCGCCGCCGCCAATTCGAGCCTGGGGCCATGGGCGCGCGCCAGCCCGGCGAGCAGGCCGATCACCAGCCCTGCGGCGAGCGCCAGAATTCCGATCGCGATATCCATGTTTCCCCTCACTGCCCCGCATACCCGCCATCACAGCGCCAATCGCTTGACGGTGGGCGGGGGAACTCATACCTGTGCACTACGGCTTTAGTTCTAACAGACGACGATAACGATCCGCATCTGCCATGGCCATTCTGTCCATCCTCCTGCCGCCCGCGCCGCTCCTCAAGGCCAGGGCGAAGCCCGTCGACAAGGTCGATGACAGCGTTCGCCGCCTGATCGACGACATGCTCGAAACCATGTACGCCGCGCCGGGCATCGGCCTCGCGGCCAATCAGGTCGGTGTGCTCAAGCGAGTGATCGTGCTCGACATCGCGCGCAGCGACGAGCCCCCCACGCCGCTCGCACTCATCAATCCGGAAATCGTCTGGGCTTCAGAGGATACGGCGGTCTTCAACGAGGGTTGCCTCTCGGTGCCGGAGCATTACGCCGACGTCGAACGCCCGGCGGAGGTCAAGGTCCGCTTCCTCGACCGCAGGGGCGTGCGCCA
>CAIUCF010000590.1 GCA_903897565.1 uncultured Rhodospirillales bacterium
CGGTCGGCGACCAGTAGTTGGTGCCGGTGTTGTTGAGCTGGTCGAAGGCGTAGCCGCCCGAATAAGTGACGCCAACCGAGCCTGAGGGCGAAGTGATCGTGCCGCTGACCGAGGAGGCGGTATCCGAGGTCAGGTCGGCCCAGTAGATCGTGGTCGCTTGCGCCTGGGAGGTCGTCGCGGCGATTACGGCGATGCCAGATACGAGAGCGGCGTTCTTGAGTCCGCGCATTTCTTGCCTCGTGAAAAAGTTCTGCCACGGGTTTGCATGACCCAGACGAGCACGAGGCTTCGCCTGGTTAACACATTGTTAACTATGAAGGATATCCGCATCGAACGCAAGCCCGAACTGGCGTCGGCGACCATGGCGCGGCTTTGCCGGGCAAGCGCCGGTACACCCGAGATCAAAACGCGGTATGAAGCCGGATCATGTCGGGGGCGCAGGGGCCGCTGAGATGGATCGTGTCGGCGGACTGGCAGGCAGCGCAGAGCCCCACCAGCAGCGCCGCGGCGGCGAGATTTCGCAGTAATCTGGTCGCCATCACGATCCCCCGGCAGCTGCCATACCCGTCAGGGCCACGATCGGGAGTTCTGATGGGAATTGCAAGCGCCGGGCGCGGGCTGCGAGACGATGGTCAGCGGTGGGCGAAGGTGTTCTGCATCCGTTTGGCGACCAGAAGCGCAACCGGAAACGCGACGACAAAGGCCGCCGCGACCAAGGGAGCCATCAGCGTCATCGCCTGATCGGAAAGGCTGGGCACCAGCAACACGACGAGCAATGTGAGACCGGCCAGCACCGTTCCCGCCATGATCCATACGATCAATGCCATTTTCAGCATGACGTTTTCCTCTGCCTTATTCCGCTGCGCGAACACTTCGTTCGTGCTGGCCGGATCTAGGCGCGATCGCACGGCTATCGCTTTGATCCAGGTCAATCGCTCCAGCGGCATGCTGGCGCAGCGCGCGCCGGCTTACGCCACGGCCTCGGCGAGGCGGGCGGCTTCATGCTCGACGAAGGCGCGGGCCTCGGCGACCAGAGCCTGGCAGC
The DNA here is from genome assembly GCA_903897565.1 of uncultured Rhodospirillales bacterium. GTDB lineage: Bacteria > Pseudomonadota > Alphaproteobacteria > ATCC43930 > CGMCC-115725 > CAIXXC01. The sequence goes on from CAIUCF010000590.1 coordinate 1,046, forward strand.
CCGGGCTGGCGCCGTCGAGCTTGCCGGCGACGCCGCGCAGCAGCCGGACGAGATGGCGGCTCAGGAAATCGCGCTGCGCCCGCCGCAACGAGGCGAGATCGCCGGGCCGCGGCGCCACCAGAGTTTCGAGATGGGTCAGGAAATGCATGAATTCCAGCTCGATGCTGACATGGTCGGGCATCTCGGCGTCTTCGCGGCGGCCGAGCCCGAAGAAATCGTAGAACCGCGTCAGATCCTCGAACAGGGTGCCCTGATCCTCGCTGACATAGCTGCGCTCGCGCAGCGAGCTGGCGCGCTTGCCGATCGCCGGCTCGAAGGCCTCGTTGAACGCGGCGCCGTCGATGGCGTAAGGAGAGGCTTCGGCGCCACGATAGGTGAAGGCCTCGGCGAAGACGCGGTAGACGGCGCTGCGCGCCGCTGCCGCCTCGGGGAAGACGGCGTCGCTCATGCCGAGATCCGCTCGATCTCGATCCGGGTGTCGCGATCGAACACCGAGGACTGGCCGAGCAGCACGCCGGCGGCGAGGTGGGGATGGCCGCCGGCGAGCTCGACCGGGTTGAGCGGGGTCGGCGATACCGCGTTCATGTCGCCCTTGCCGGTGAACTGGTAATGCTCCCAGGCGTGATACATCAGGGTTTGGCCTGGCCGCAGGCTCGGCGAGACCTTGACCCGGACGTCGAAGGCCCCGACGTCGTTATGGGCGCGGACCTTGTCGCCGTCCTGGATGCCGCGCTTGCCGGCGTCGATCATCGAGATGAGCATGTACGGTTCGGGCCGGTCGAGCCGCAGCATGAGTCGGCTGTCACGCCAGGTCGAATGGATGCTCTGCCGTGTCTTGCCGCCGGTCATCACCAGCGGGTAGTCGCCGCCCATATGCGGCGGCTCCTTGAAGCGCGGCAGCTGCTCGTCGAGTTCCTGGTAGAGCGGGTGGTCGATATAGAACTGGATGCGGCGCGACGAGGTCGGGTAGGGCACCTTGTCGCGGACGTGGAAGGTCAGCGGCACGATCGAATCATGCTCGGGGAATTCGCACATGTTGCCGATCGAGCTTGCCTCCTCGGGAAGTTTCTCGAAGCGGGCGAAGCCCTTCTGCTTGACCTGTTCCCAGGTCATCTTCTTGTGGGTCGTGCCGAGATCGTAGATCGCCTTGGCGACCTTCTCGTCGTCGCCCTCCTTGAAGGCGCCCTTCATGGTGAGGTCGTCGTAGAGCGTGTGGAGCTTGACGTCGAGGCCCTGCGGGCTCTTGACGGTGCCAATGCCGCGGGCACGGGCGCGTTCCTGGATGTGCTTCGACAGCAGGACGATGATGTCCCAGTCGGATTTCGACTCGCCCTGCGGCGCCGTCGCCTGGTCGGTGGTGGTGAGATAGGGCGACAGCGGCGTCACCCATTTCAGGTTGGTGTGCTCGTACCACGGCGCCGAAGGCAGTACGTAATCGGCGTGGCGGGCGGTCGAGTTGATGCGCCAGTCGAGGACGACGATCTTCTTGAGCTTCGGCCACAGTACCTCGAGCAGCTTGGTGCTGCCGCGGGCGCGGCGCAGCGGGTTGCTGACCAGCGAGATCATGATGCGCGGATCGGTGCCCTGCGGCGGCGTCAGCGGCTGCCAGTGCTTTTCCAGCGATTCATGGACGTAGTCCTTGATCGGCCGCTTGAGGCCGAGATTCCAGTGACCGGCATTCTCCGACAACTGACCGACGCCGCCATGGATCGACCAGAACAGTGTGCCCGAGGTCCAGACCGGAGTCCGCAGCACGCCATTGCCCGGCGCGAACAGCAGCCGACCGAGATCCATCGTGATCATCTCCGCGGTGTCGCCGTCGGCCAGGCGCTTCTGCATGATCGGCTGCAGCGCCGCGAAATACTGCTGCGCCTCCTGCAGCGAGGGCGGCAGGCCGAACTTGTCGCCGCCATCGGGGGTGAGCAGCGGAAACCCGCCGAAGCCGGCGCCGTGACGGCCCATATTGCCGGTCAGGCAGAATACCAGGGCGACGCTGCGTTCCGACAGATTGCCGTGGAAATACTTGCACATCGAGGTCTGGCCGATGCTCGACATCGCCTTGGCCGCGAGGATCTCCCGGGTCAGGCGCAGGATCATCTTCGGTGACACGCCGCAGAGTTTCGATGCGGCTTCGGGCGTATAAGGGGCAAGACGCCCGCGCAGCAGGGCAAACACGCTCCGCACGCCGATCTTCGCGCCGGTCTTCAGGGTGACGGTGGCGGTGACCTCGAGCTTCGGGTCGAGCTCGGCCAGGGCCAGGCTGCGGAACGGCGCCAGCTTCAAGCTGTCTGTCTTGGCGTCCCAGAGGTAGTGGTGGTCGGCGCGGCCGTCGGGCTCGATATCGCTCTGGGCCAGGAACATGCCGGTGTCGTCGCGCACCAGCAGCGGCAGGTCGGTCTGCTCCTTGACGAAGCCCTCATGCATCTTGCCGGTCTCGACGATCTCGCGGCAGACGGCGAGCGCCAGCGCGGCGTCGGTGCCGGGACGGATCGGGATCCAGAGATCGGACTTGGTCGCCGAGGGACTGTAATCGGGTGCGATCGAGATGATCTTGGCGCCGCGATACTTGGCCTCGGTGAAGAAATGGGCCTGCGGGATCTGGGTGTAGATCGGGTTGCCGCCCCAGAACAGGATCAGATCGGAGCGGAAGAAATCATCGGCCGAGCGCTCGAACACGATCTTGCCGAAAGTCTCCAAGGTGCCGCGACGGGAATCGCCGATCTCGCCATCCATGTCGAGGCCGACCGATTGGGTCAGCGAGCTGAAGCGGCCCTGCGCCGCCATGGTGACGCCGAGATCGATCCCAGGCCCGAGATCCCAGATGGTGCGGTCGGTGCCTTCATTGACGGTGACGTCGAGATAGCAATCGGCGATGTCGTCGAGCGCCTCCTTCCAGGTCACCCGCTCCCATTTGCCGCTGCCGCGCTCGCCGACCCGGCGCAGCGGATGCATGATTCGGGTCGGGTCGTAGAGCCGGTCGCTGAAGCAGGCACCCTTCTGGCAGCCGCGCGGGTTGTAGTCGGGGAGTTCCGGATTGACCATCGGATACTCGGCCGCCTGTTCCTCGCGATAGACCAGCCCGTCCTTGACGTAGACGTCCCAGGAGCAATGCGCCTGGTACCAGCAATTGAGGTGATGGGTCGAGCGCACGACCTTGTCCCAGGTCCATTGCGACCGGTAGACGTCCTTCCAGTTGGTGTAGGCGGGGATCACCTGGCCGCTGGCGACCTCGGCGGTGCGGACGACGAAGCTGGGCAGGGCGAGGCTACCGACGGCGAGGCTCGCGCCCTTCAGGAACAGGCGACGGCCGAGATCGATGCTCATAGCGGGGCTCCCTTCGCGGCATGGCTGAGCTTCGCGCCTTCGGTTTCACGCGGGTGCTTGGTGAAGGGGCCGAACAGGTCGAGCCATTTGCGCGAGATCAGCAGATCGAGCACCTCGGAGGTCTCGCCCGCGGCGGCGCGGGCGCGCTCGGCCTTCAGGTGTTCGAGCACCTCGACCACGCGGGGTCCGAACAGGCTGACCAGATACTCGGTCGGAACCCGCGGCTCGTCGGTCGGGTTGCCCTCGGCATCGAGGCGCGGCGGCGACATCGGCGGCACATAGTAAACATTGGGCTGGGTGCCGTATTCGGCGTGCAGTGGCAGGGCGACCTTGTGCTGATGCACGAGCTTGTGGATCGGGCCTGCGGGATCGTCGAGATAGCCGACGAAGCGGACGCGGCCCGGGCATTGCCGCGAGCAAGCCGTGGTGACGCCCTCATCGATGCGGGGGAAGCAGAAGATGCACTTCTCGGAAACCCCGGCGAGTTCGTTGTAATAGATCTTCTTGTAAGGGCAGGCTTCCTGACAGAAGCGATAGCCGCGGCAGCGATCCTCGTCGATCAGGACGATGCCGTCTTCTTCGCGTTTGCTGATGGATTTGCGCGGACAGGCCTTGAGGCAGGCGGGGTGGGTGCAATGGTTGCAAATCCGCGGCAGGTAGAAATAGTTGCTGTTGGGGTACTCGCCGCCGCCGATATCCTCGTCCCAGTTCGGGCCCTTGCCGGGATCGCCGCCCTCGGGTTTCAGGAAGGCGTCGGGCTTGCCGCCGAAGGCGACTTCCTGATGGTTGAAATCCCAGGCCTTGCCGTATTCCGACACGGTCGGGCGATGGCCCGGCTGCGCCTCGCCGTCCTTGAAGCCGCCGCCCATATGCTCCCAGCCATGCGGGGTGCCGGTGCCGGGCTGGGTGTTGACGCTGTTCCACCACATGTGGGCCATGCCCTCGCGCCGCGTCCACAGCCGCTTGCAGGCGACCGTACAGGTCTGGCAGCCGAGGCACTTGTTCAGATCCATCACCATGGCGACCTGGCGTGTGCTCATAGCGTGTTCCCTCCGATTACGCGTCGAGCGCGAGGTCGATCCAGTCGCCCGAGAAGGCCTTGATGCCGGCCCGTTCTTCATTGCCGCCGTCCCACACGGCGAAGCCGATCTTGGTGGTCTTGCCCGCCAGCAGCGGCGCGGCACCGGCGCCCTGGCCAAGGGTGCGGGCGATGACGATGTCGATCAGCCCGTCATGGCGGCGCACGCCGACGCGACGCTTGATCTCGGGTCCGGGCCGGGTCGAACCGATGCCCTCGGCGAGGATCGAGCGGATCAGCTCGCCGCCGTCGTGATGGGTCTGCCAGCGCAGCAGGTGGATCGGGGCGTCGGGCGCGCCCATCAGGCCGAGCACTGGATCGCCGCTGACCGGCAGCGCGATCGCCGCGGCGTCGGGAAAATCGGGATTGCCGCCGCCGACCGGCTTCCAGGAGAGGCGGATGGCGAGCATCTCGCCGTCATGGATCGCGGCGACCCGCAGCGGCGTGATGCGGCCATAGGGGCGGTCGGCCCAGCTGTTCTGGATATAGGCGGTCGGCTGCAGCCCCGGCGGTGTCGCGACCATGTCGATGGCGGTCACGGGCTGAGCCGTCCAGATCCGGGCATCCGGGGCGAGCTCGATGCGGTCGACACGAATACATTTCATGGCCTGCCCTCCCGGCCGCGCGATCAGCGACGCAGCATCTCTCGGCACGATTTATCAGGCGGGCGCAGGGGGATAGCCGCATTGACGTGGGTCAATCGCGCGACGGGTGATGCGGGAGGTTCCGGACAGCCGTCGGCCAAACCTCTTCCCAGAGGACACGGCTTGCGCCAACATAACGTCGACGGGTGCGAATTCTGCATCCCGACAGAGAATGTCGATCAAAGCGGCCCGCGGGCCGCGCCCACACACGAATGGAGCACGGCATGTACAAGGTACTGGTTGAAAAGACGCTCGATCTTCCGCGCAAGAAGGTCTTCGACATCCTGGTTCAGTTCGGCGGACTCGAGAAGATCCTGCCGGACATGATCGAGTCCGTGAAGGTCAGCGGCAGCGGCATCGGCGCGCTGCGCGATGTCGGGCTCAAGGGCGGCGGCAAAGTCGTCGAGCGTCTCGATGTCGCCTATGACGGCCGCGTCTTCGCCTATAGCATCGTCTTCAACGACGCTCTGCCGCTGGAGAATTACTGTGCGGTCGTCACCCTCGAGGATGCCGGCAGCAAGACGGTGGCGCGCTGGGGCAGCAACTGGAACACCAAGGGAATCAGCGACGCCGAGGCCGTTACGATGCTGACCGGCCTCTACAGCAACCTCCTCGACGGGTTGCACAAGCTGGCGTGAGGTGAGCCGGTCCTGCGCGGCTTCCGTGCAAGACCCTCAACGTTCACAGCAGTCCGGAGAGCGCCGCCATGAAGTGGTCGTTCTCCGCTGCGCTGCCGATGCTGACTCGGATGAAGCTGGTGTAGTCGGGTTGTTTCCAGGGTTTCACGATGACGCCCTGGCGCAGCAGTCCCTCGACGAATTCGCCGGAATCCCGGCCGCAATCGAAGAACAGGAAATTGCCCTTCGACGGCACCACCGTCAGGCCTCGGGCTGTGAGGAAGGCGCCGACGCGGTCGCGCTCGGAGCGGGACAGCGCGACGACACTGTCCACATGCCCGGGGTCGTCCAAGGCCAGCAACGCTGCGGCCTGGGCGATGGCGTTGACGTTGAAGGGCGTGCGGACGCGGTCGAGGCGGTCGCGGAATTGCGCGTTGTGCGTGACGCCGTAGCCGACGCGAAGGCCGGCGAGGCCCCAGGCCTTGGAGAAGGTGCGCAGCACGACGAAGGGACGATCGTGGTCTTGCAACAGGTCGAGGGCGTCGGCGTAATCCGGCCCCTGCGCGTATTCGAAATAGGCTTCGTCGATCACCAGCATTGTGTCGCGCGGCGTCGCTGTCGCGATCGTCGCCAACTCGGCCGGGTTCAGCCAATTGCCGGTCGGGTTCATCGGATTGGCGAAGATCACGAGGCGAGGGCCGCGCGCCGCCGCATCGGCCAACGCGGCGACGTCGATGGTGAGATCTGCACGCAGGCCGATGCGCTCGACCGTCGCGCCCTGCAGGGTCGCGTAGTCCTCGTGCAGCGGAAACGAGGGGTAGAGCGTCACGACCCGGTCGCCGGGGCGCAGCACGGCGCGGCAGATCACCGAAAGCAGATCCTCCGAGCCGTTGCCGATGATCACGCGATCACCGGCGACGTCGAGCCTGGCGGCGAGCCGGTCGCGTAGCGCCGAGCAGGCAGGATCGGGGTAGAGCCGCAGGGTCGCACTGTCGAGCGCCAGATCGGCGAGAACATGGGGCGAGGGGCCGAGCGGGTTCTCGTTGGAGCCGAGCTTGGCGATCCGCGCCGGCTGGTAGCGGGCGGTCAGTTCGGCCAGGGTCATGCCGGCATTATAGGGCGCGAGCGCCTCGACTTCGGGTCTGACGAGAATCACTGTTGCATCTCCCCTCACGAGAGCAAGATGATTTCGGGTCGACTCGAACCGGAATCTAAATCTTGCTCTAAATCATATAGTTAGAGACCGATTGACCGATCAGGATGAAGAAATCTGATCGGATCGGGCTCTATCGCGACGATCGACTCGCGCGCTCCAGATCGATGTTGTATAGACCACCATAGGCAACATCGAAAAGCGGGATATTCGGTCGCGGTAGCGAGGCTTGATGAACCGCGCGCCGGGACCGATAGTGGCGACCTCGAATCGCGGAGAGCAGAGACATGGCAGGGGTTGATCTGAGCCTTTTCGATCTGTCGGGCCGCCGGGCCGTGGTGACAGGGGCGAGCCGCGGCATCGGCCGGGTCATCGCCGAGGCGCTTGCCGCTGCCGGCGCCGATGTCGCGGTCACGGCGCGCGATCTCGCGTCGCTCGACGGGACGGTCGCCGCGATCACGGCGCTGGGTCGTCGGGCCGTTGGCGTGGCGGCCGATGTCCGCGACGTGGCGGCGGCGCAAGCGGCGATCGATCACGCGGCCGAGGCGCTCGGCGGCCTCGATATCCTCGTCAACAACGCCGGGATCGAAGAGGTGCGACCCTCGCTCGAGGTCGACGAGGCGCTGTGGGATCGCATCCTCGACACCAACCTCAAGGGTGCGTTCTTCTGCGCCCAGGCCGCCGCGCGGCGCATGAAGGCGGATGGCGTGCCGGGCAGCATCATCAATCTGTGCTCACTGACCTCCGAGGTCGGCGTGCCGACGGCGACGCCCTATGGCTCATCCAAGACCGGGCTGCTCGGCATGACGCGAGCGCTCTCGGCGGAATGGGCGCCGCTCGGCATCCGCGTCAACGCCATCGCGCCGGGCTATTTCCGCACCGCCATGACCGAGGTGTTCTACAGCAATGCGGCGTGGGAGGCGGAGATGCAGGCCAAGATTCCACTGCAGCGCTTCGGTCAGCTCGAGGATCTGAAGGGCATCGCCATCTTCCTCGCCTCGGCGGCGTCGGCTTACGTCACCGGACAATGCCTCGCCGTCGATGGCGGCTATCTCGCCGCGATCTGAGGCGACGTCGGACTAAATTGCCAGATTGTATGTACATGTACGTATTTTAGCTTGACGCGTGCCCGGCCTGCCATGACCATCCGGGCCAGAACCACCCAGCAAAGAAGGGGACCAGGGATGTCTTTCGCCGCGATTACGACTCTTCGTCTGACGCTCGCCGCCGCCTCGGCGATCGGCCTCGTCCTGGCCAGCGCGCCCGCGCGCGCCGCCGATGCCATCCCGGCCACGCCGGAAGCAGGGGCCATCAAGATCGGCCTGGAGCCCTGGCTCGGTTATGGCCAGTGGCACATCGCCAACAAGAAGGGGCTGTTCAAGACCGAAGGCCTCGACAGCGTCGCGATCGTCAACTTCAACGAAGACAAGGACATCAACGCAGCGCTGGCCAGCGGCCAGCTCGATGTCGCCAATATCGGCACCCATACCGCGATGGCGATGGTCGCCGCCGGACTGCCGATCAAGATCGTGATGCTTGAGGATTTCAGCCTCAAGGCCGACGCCATTCTCGCCGGCAAGGATGTCGCCACCGTCGCCGATCTCAAGGGCAAGCAGGTCGCCTTCGAGCAGGGCACCACCAGCGATATTCTCTTGAACTACGCGCTCAAGACCGCCGGGCTGACGATCGCCGACGTCAAGCCGGTGCCGATGCCGGCTTCCGACGCCGGCGCCGCCTTGATCGCCGGCCGGGTACCGGTCGCGGTGACTTATGAGCCCTATCTGACGACCGCGCTGCACCAGAACAAGGACACCAAGCTGCTGTTCACCGCCGGCGCCAATCCCGGTCTGGTCAGCGACGTGCTGGTGGTGCGCGAGGATTTCTTGAAAGCCAAGCCGGGCCAGGTCGCGGCGCTGGTCCGGGTCTGGGACGACGCGCTGAAATACTACAAGGCCAATACCGAAGATGGCCGCAAGATCATCTCAGAGGCCGTCGGCTCGGCCCCGGCCGATCTCGCCACCGCCTTCGATGGCGTGCAGTTCTACTCGGTCGCCGAGAACAAGACGGCGTTCAGCGGCCCGTTCCAGACCAAGACCTTCGTCGAGGTCGAAGCCGCCGCCAAGACCGCCGGCATCCTCACCAAGGACGTCTCGGCCGCGGATATGATCGATCCGCGCTTCGTCGGCGCGACGCCCTGAGCCTCGGGGCAGGATGAAGGCTCAGGCGATGGCGGCATTACCGGTCGGGCGGCAGGCGGC
>CAIUCF010000591.1 GCA_903897565.1 uncultured Rhodospirillales bacterium
CGACGTCGAGAACCCGCTGCCGCCGCTCAGGGTCGTCGAACCGAAAAGGGACGCCGGCGGCGCTTCCCAGATCGTGACGCCCAAGGAGTCACCAAGCCCGACAACATATTTTCCGGCCTCGCTGGGACTCGCAAGCGTCTCGGAAAAGCTGTGACGTTGATTTGCCTTGCGGACTCGTTCGGCGACGATGGCGTCGATCCCGATCACCGGGATGGGAGATTTCACAACCTCCTTGACGCTTGGACCGGAGGAAGGCAGGGCGGTATCACCCGCACAGCCGCCGAGCAGACCCATGAGGAGGCAGACTCCCGCCAGGGTTCCGGAGAACGCGTATCGAGTGTCTATCCAATTCCGGGCTTTTGTTGATGAAAGCCGCAAAGTCCCAATCGATATCATACCAGAGGAATCCACTTGTCCTATTTGAGCGCCACGCGCGTCCGGATGTGTCGACGCCGACCCGGACATACCGAGGCTGAGCGGTTTCGGTTTATAGACTAACAGTCCCTGGGACAGCTACCCAGACCTGATGGAGCACTCGGGCGGTGCCTGATCATCGGGTGACCAGCGGACCGACCCGAGGGGAACAGCTTCATTTACAGATTGCCTGCACGATCGCCGCGACAGTGTCATCCCAGCGCGTCCCGGTCGCCGCTCGGCTATCCGAAGGCTCCGGTGCATCCGCGGCCTCCAGCCATTGTACGACGATATCTGCCAGTTCCTCCGCATCGGTTGTCGAGAAATAAACGATGCCTTTGCGCGCATGGCTGCGAAAAACCTCGAGATCGCGCACGAGGAGCGGCTTCCCGTAGCCGAGGGCCTCGATCAGCGGCAGCCCGAACCCTTCGCCCAGAGAGGCCATGACGACGCCGTCGCAGAGCTTGTAGAGAATCTCCAACGCCTCGTCGCTCGCATTCTCCAACCAGATTAAGCGGTCCGAGGCTTCGGCGAGGGCGCGCATCCTCGACTGGAGTGGTTTAGTCTTCCATCCTGGCCTACCGACGACGATCAGGGTCGTATCGTCGCCGCCTCGCCACATTGCTTCGAAGGCGGCAACCACTTGTGCATGGCCCTTGCGGGGCTCGACCGTTCCGACCATCAACACGAATTTGCGCCCCTTGAGGGCATCGCACATCCGATCGAATCCGACGGGGAGGCCGGTGCTGGGGAGGGTCGCCTGGAAATCACTGCCCATCGGAATTACCGACGTCGCGACGGTGCCGGGCTTCAGGCGGTATTGCGACGCGTGCCAATCACGCACTTCGGTCTCAACGGCCGGGGAGATGCACAAGATGCTGTCGGCAAGTATCGTCACCGCCCTGAACCATTGCCAGACGGCCTTCGCCAAGCCCGGGCTAAACCATTCGGGATGCTTCAGTGCCAGGATATCGTAGAGGGTGAAGTGCAGCCTGACGCCCTGGCTCTTCCATGCGGCCAACTGGCGGAAATGTCGTGGGATCATGTGGGCGGACAGGTCGAGCCCGAGAAACACGTCACCAGCTTGTACCGTAATCGGCCCCAGGAATTCTGTCGACTGGCCGACCCCTTGCCATTTCAGATAGCGATAGGGTCTCCTGCGCGTGACGGCGACGAGTCGCACATCATATCCGTCGGGCGGGTTCTCCAGAAACCGCATCAGGACGGCCCGAACGACGCGTTGTATCCCGGTGCCGGCGTTACTGTTGCGGATCACCGAGACGTCGATCAAGAGCTGCCGGCGGCCGCCCGCTCTCCGCTGGATCGCGGCTGCCGCGGCGGCGGCGTCCAGTCGTTCGCGCGCCCGCGCGACGTACCATCTCTCAATTTCCATCGGCAAAGGGCCGAGGCGAGCCAGGAAGGCGAGGTCCCAAATCAACATGCGTTCACAGCACTCGGCGCGTTTCCGATGACGCGACGGCGGTCGCGTACATCCATTCCAGCGTTTCCTCGATAGGGCGATACCGCAAGGGGCCGATCAGCGAGCTCAACAGCTGATTGTCGCCCCACAACGCCTTGACGTCATTTTCGCGGACAAACTCCGGATTTACCCGAACAGACAAGGAATGGCCTGATATCTTCGATAATATCTCGAGGATCTTTTCCAGTGAGTATGATTTCCCGGAGCAGATATTGACGATCACACTGTGGGCTTCACACTCTACGAGTCGACGGTAGCTGTCGACGACATCGCGGACATCGGAGAAATCGCGGGCGACATCCGTATTGCCGAGCTCAATCTCAGGCGCCCGACGCGCGAAGTGATCGACGATCTTGGGCAGCAATCGGTTGAACGACTGGCCGACTCCCGCGAAGTTGAAAGGCCGGACCACGATCAGCGGCATGCGGCCAAACCATAATTTCGCGAGATACTCCAGGGCGAGTTTGCTGACGGCATAATCGCTGGCCGGCGTCGGCGAGAAATTCTCGTCGATCGGCGACCGTGGCTGATTGCCGTAAATGTGGGCGCTCCCCGCCAACAGCACTTTGCGGCAGGCGATCCCGCTGGCCGCGATCGCTTCAAGGAGGGACAGCGTGCCCAGAAGATTCGTCGTATAGATCTCGCGGCCGGAGTCATATTGGGCAACGGTAATCGCTGCCAGATGAAACACGACGTCGGGCCGTGCCCGCCGCAGAATCTCGGTAAGCCGCGCCTGATCGTTGATGTCACAGGCTTCATGCCCGGCCTCGCCATCAGGGCGCCGCGTCGTGCCAAATACCTCGTAGCAGTGATCGGCCAGCTCCGTCGACAGGTAGCGACCTGTGAAGCTGTCTACGGCGGTAATGAAAGCGCGCTTGCCGAGACTCAAAACGAAAAGCCCTGTTTGTTGCGACGGAGATCGGCCTCGACCATCATATGGCAAAGCTCCTCCAACGTCGTCTTCGCCGCCCAGCCGAGATCGCGTTTGGCCTTTGCGGGGTTGCCGATGAGAAGCTCGACCTCGGCAGGGCGGTAATATTTCGTGCTTACCCGCATCACGACCTTACCGCTCGCGGCGTCCTTCGCGATCTCGTCGGCGCCTTCACCGGAGAACGCCAAGGATACGCCGACCTCCTTGAATGCCATACGGACAAAATCCCGAACCGTCTCGGTGCGCTGGGTTGCGAGGACGTAGGTATCGGCGACATCGGTCTGCAGCATCCGCCACATCCCCTCGACATAATCGTCGGCGAACCCCCAGTCGCGCTTGGCATCGAGATTGCCCAATTCGAGGACGTCCAGTTTCCCGAGTGCAATCTTGGCAACCGAATCGGTAATCTTGCGCGTGACGAACTCGCGTCCGCGCAACGGCGATTCGTGATTGAAGAGAATGCCGCCGCAGGCAAAGATGTCGTAGCTCTCGCGGTAGTTGATGGTCATCCAATGGGCATAGAGCTTGGCTACGGCGTAGGGGCTCCGCGGATAGA
>CAIUCF010000592.1 GCA_903897565.1 uncultured Rhodospirillales bacterium
GCCCCCGGACGAACTCGAAGCGACCGCGATGGCGGCGGCGGCGAAGCTCAATCCGCTGCTGAACGCGATCATCGAGACCTGGCCCGGCGAGCACGACCCGACATCGGAGAAGACCGGTGCCTTCGCCGGCGTGCCGTTCCTGATCAAGGACATCGTCATCCAGCGCGCTCGCCGGCGCCAGGAACTCGGCAGCCGCATCGCTGTCGGCAATACCGCCCTCGCCAATTCCTATCTGATGGACCGCTTCGACAGTCTCGGCCTCGTGACCCTCGGCAGGACGACGACGCCGGAATTCGGCCACGGCCCGACCACCGAGCCGGTCCATGGCGGGCCGACCCGCAACCCCTGGGATTTGAGCCGCATGGCCGGCGGGTCGAGCGGCGGCGCCGGCGCCAGCGTCGCCGCCGGCATCGTGCCGATCGCCCATGGCAATGACGGCGCCGGCTCGATCCGCATCCCCGCGGCCTGCTGCGGGCTGATCGGGCTAAAGCCCTCGCGCGGCCGGGTCAGCTCCGGTCCGGGCGGCGGCGAGACGCTGTTCGGCATGGGCGTCGAACTGGCGCTGACCCGTTCCGTCCGCGACACCGCCACCGCGCTCGACGCCGCTGGCACGCCGATGCCCGGCGATCCGATGGTGATCCTGCAACCGTCGGCACCCTACGCGACCCTGACCGAGACCAGGCCGGGACGGCTGCGGATCGGCTATACCAGCACGCCTTGGTACGATGCCCCGATCGATGCGGAGGTGGTTCGTGCAGTCGAGCAGGCGGCGGCGCTGTGCCGCGATCTCGGTCATGAGGTCGTCGAAGCCTCTCCGGGCTTCGAGTACGCGAAAATGCGCAGCGCCTGCCTCACGCTGTGGGCGGCCGGGATGTCCCATTGGGGCCGGCAACTCTCCACGAAGATGGGTCGGCCGCTTTCCGAGGAATATCTGGAAGCCGCCACCCTAGCGATGGTGCGATTCGGCTCCAGCCTCTCCTCGGCGGATCTGCTGGCGGCGCTGGAGAACACCAACACCGTCACGCGCGCCGTCGGCGGCTTTTTCGAGCGCTACGATCTCCTGCTGACGCCCAGCACGGCCAAGGTCGCGCAGCCACTCGGCACTTACGACCAGAACGCGCCGGTGACGACGCACGAGGATTGGTTCGACCGCAAGGCGCGCTTCCCCCCCTTCCTCGCCGTGTTCAACGTCACCGGCCAGCCGGCGATCTCGCTACCTACGGCGATGAGCGATTCTGGCCTGCCGATCGGTGTACAGTTCGCAGCGCGCTTCGGCCGCGAGGATGTCCTGCTGCAGATCGCGCGTCAGCTCGAGGACGAAATCCCCTGGGCCGACAGGCTGGTCAAGAATCAGCTGCGACTCTGGGCACGGGCTACCGCGTCTAGCTGAACGCGGCCTCGGCGAGGCCGCGGGCGATCGCCAGCGTCTCGGCATCGGCGAGTTCGGGGCGCCCGGTGCCGAAAGGCGGCTGCGGCGCGTATTCCATCATCAGTTCGATGACCTTGCCGGTTTGCTCGCCCGCCCAATGGGCCGCGACGGCAATGCCGAAATCGACGCCCGAGGTCACGCCGCCGCCGGTCATGCGGTTGCGGTCGACGCACACCCGCTCCTGCGACAGCGTGGCCCCGAATTTCGCCAGGTGCTCGCCTACACTCCAATGGGTGGCGGCGCGATAGCCGTCGAGCAGGCC
>CAIUCF010000593.1 GCA_903897565.1 uncultured Rhodospirillales bacterium
CTCCGCAGGGGTTTTTCCGTCAGCCGGGGCCGGCGGTGTTAGGCGCTGTAGTACATCTGGAACTCGATCGGGTGCGGGGTATGCTCGAAGGCATAGACCTCATGCCACTTGAGTTCGATATAGGCTTCGATCTGGTCGATCGGGAACACGTCACCCTTGGTGAGGTAGTCGTGATCGGCTTCCAGTGCCTGCAGGGCCTCGCGGAGGCTGCCGCAGACCGTCGGAACCTGCTTCAGTTCTTCCGGCGGCAGGTCGTAGAGGTTCTTGTCCATGGCTTCGCCCGGATGGATCTTGTTCTGGATGCCATCGAGACCGGCCATCAGCATCGCGGTATAGGCGAGATACGGGTTGGCGGTCGGGTCGGGGAAGCGCACTTCGACGCGCTTGGCCTTCGGGCTGGAGGTCCATGGAATACGGCAGGACGCCGAGCGGTTGCGGGCCGAATAGGCCAGCAGCACGGGGGCCTCGAAACCGGGGATCAGGCGCTTGTAGGAGTTGGTCGACGGGTTCGTGAAGGCGTTGAGCGACTTCGCGTGCTTGATGATGCCGCCGATGTAGTAGAGGCAGGTGTCCGACAGATCGGCATAGCCCGAACCGGCGAAGGTCGGCTTGCCGTCCTTCCAGATCGACTGATGGACATGCATGCCCGAGCCGTTGTCGCCCTTGATCGGCTTCGGCATGAAGGTCGCCGTCTTCCCGTACTGATGGGCGACGTTGTGGACGACATACTTGTAGATCTGGATGCCGTCGGCCGCCTTCACCAGGGTGTCGAACTCGGCGCCGAGCTCATGCTGGGCGGCGGCGACTTCGTGGTGATGCTTTTCGACCTTGAGACCCATGTCGAACATGACGGAGAGCATCTCGGCGCGGAGATCGACTTCACTGTCGACCGGCGGTACCGGGAAGTAGCCGCCCTTGACGCCTGGGCGATGGCCCGAGTTGCCGTCGGGGTAGGTCTTGAAGCTGTTCCAGGGCCCTTCCTGGCTGTCGATCTCGTAGGCGGCGCTGTTCATCGTCACCTTGTAGCGCACGTCGTCGAACACGAAGAACTCGGCCTCGGGGCCGAAATACGCCGTGTCGCCGATCCCGGTGGTGGCGAGATAGGCCTCGCCGCGCTTGGCGATCGAGCGCGGGTCGCGGCTGTAGCCCTGGCCCGTGCCCGGCTCGGTCACGTCGCAGGTGATGATCAGCTGGGTCTGCGACGCGAAGGGATCGAGCACGGCGGTGCCGAGATCCGGCATGAGGACCATGTCCGACTCGTTGATCGCCTTCCAGCCTTCGATCGACGAACCGTCGAACATGATGCCGTCGGTCAGGAGATCCGCGTTGACCGTCCGAACGTGGTGGGCCAGGTGGTGCCACTTGCCGCGCGGATCGGTGAAGCGAAAGTCGACATATTTGACCTCGTGGTCCTTGATCAGCTTAAGGACTTTTTCGACGTCAGACATCTGAGAATTCCCTCGTGTAGTTGACTGGATGGGGTAGGGGTCGGATCGGCGGGACGCCCGGTGCAGAGTGACCGGGCGCGCCCGACAATGAGATTAGCGTCGGGATCTTTGCGGTAGAGAACTCGACCGCGGCGAGGCCGACACTAGCGATACCGATCTGGTTTTGCATCAATGGAATGGCCGCCAGACCGGGGTTGCGGGGAGAACAAGCACAAGAATTAATCAGATTGCATCCGTACCGCGCTCGCCGGTGCGGATGCGGATGATCTCTTCGATCGGCGAGACGAAGATCTTGCCGTCGCCGATGCGACCGGTATGGGCCGAATGAAGGATGGCCTCGACGGCGCGATCGACCATCGAGTCTTCCATAACGATCTCGATCTTCACCTTGGGCAGGAAGTCGACCACGTATTCGGCGCCGCGATACAGCTCGGTATGTCCCTTCTGGCGGCCGAAACCCTTGGCTTCCGTCACTGTGATGCCTTTGATGCCCACCTCATGGAGGGCTTCCTTGACCTCATCGAGCTTGAACGGCTTGATGACGGCTTCAACCTTTTTCATGGTGGCTCCTCAACCGAAGTCTTTCTCGCAATCGCGATGCTCGGGGGTGCGCGATCGTCGTTCCTTGGAATTCTCCCCCTGCTAGAAGCATACCCCGTGCCAGTTCCCGATACTAGATCGGCTGACCATACGCAGACGCTGCTTGACGGAGGCGACCTCGACAGCGTATGACGCAGCCCCTGTGGCGGGTGTAGCTCAGTTGGTTAGAGCGCCAGATTGTGATTCTGGATGTCGCCGGTTCAATTCCGGTCACTCGCCCCATTTCCTCTTGTCGATCCAATGCTGTATGACGGGCCCCTCTGACGAGGGTCTCGCGAGGACAGCATTGTGATCGAACGACTTATCCGGGCCCTGACCGGGCCGGCGCCGACGCGTTCCGGGGATGGCCCGGCGCGCATGCGGCTGGCGGTTGCCGCCCTGCTCGTCAACGCCGCCCATGCCGACGATGCCTTCGCCGCCGCTGAGCGCGCTGCGATCCGGCGTCTGCTCGCCACCCGTTTCGACCTGACCGACGCCGATGTCTACGCCTTGCTGCAGGCTGCCGAGCAGCATGCCGACGAGGCCTCGGGCCTGTTCCGCTTCGTCAAGGATTTCGTCGCCCATTCGCCGCCGGAAGATCGCGTCTGGCTGATCGAGATGCTGTGGGAGGTCGCCTATGCCGATGGCGTGCTGACGCCCGACGAGGATGCCCTGATCCGCAAGGTCGCCGGGCTGGTCTATGTTTCCGATGTCGAGCGCGGCGAGGCGCGGCGGCGGGTCGAACAGCGTTTGAAACGCCGGCCCTGAGCCACTATCGTCTGGCGAACGAACACGAATAAACCCGAAGGGACGCCGCCATGACCTATTGCCTCGGCATCCTGCTGCCCTCCGGCCTCGTCATGGCCTCGGATTCGCGCTCCAGCGCCGGCATCGACCAGATCGCCCGGGTGCGCAAGATGGCGCTGATTGCGGTGCCCGGCGAGCGCGTCATCGTCATCCTGTCGGCCGGCAACCTGGCGACGACGCAATCGGTGGTGACGCGACTCGAGGAAGCCTCCGGCTCGGGCGACCAACTCCACGATCTCCACGCCGCCCACACCATGTTCGAGGTCGCCGACCGGCTCGGCGCGACCCTGCGCGAGGTCATCGCCCATGACGGCTCCTACGTGCAGCCCTATGGCGATCCGAGCGCGAGTTTCCTGGTCGGCGGCCAGATCACGGGGGAACAGCCGCGGCTGTTTCAGATCTATTCGGCCGGCAACTTCGTCGAGGCCTCGGACCGCTCCTGCTTCCTGCAGATTGGCGAGACCAAATACGGCAAGCCGATCCTCGACCGCGCGCTGACCCTGGACAGCTCGCTCGACGAGGCCGCCAAGCTCGCC
>CAIUCF010000594.1 GCA_903897565.1 uncultured Rhodospirillales bacterium
CGCGGGGATGACGCGCAACCTATTGGCAGCACTTATTCTTACAAGCGACCGAACCGCCCAAACACCTCCGGGCCAGGCGCGAGCGGGCCATTCTCGTCGATCGCGTTCGCATCGAGCCAGCGTTCGGACGGCCCGACCAAGGTTCGGTACAGCGCCCCGCACAGCGCGCGCGCGGCGTCGCCGGGCCAGCCCGGCGGCAGCAGTTCCGCCGGCAGCAACGGATCGCGCAGCACGATGCGACGGTATTCGTGAATCAACAGCACCCGCGCCACCAGCGCTTCGAGATCATCGAGCCGGGACTCACCCTCGAGCGCGGCCCGCAGCGGCGCGAAACTGTCGATGAAGCGGAGATAGGCCTCGGCGGTGGTCTCCAGCGGCCAGCTCCGCGCCGCGAGCTCGCGCAGCGTTTCCGGCGACGCCGTGGCCTGCAGGCTCAGCGTGCCCGGGGGCGCGCCGCCGCCGCCCGGCGCCACGAAGACACCGGCCGTAGGGCTGCCGAACCCGGCCTGCTGCAGCGCCTCGCGAGAGGCTTCCTTATCCGGGCCGTTGGCGAGCAGGACGAGGTCGACATGACCGCTCCAGACCGGCGGCCGCGCCGCGTAGATATGTCTGGTCGCTTCGCTGAAGGTCGCGCGGCCCTTGTCGGCGAGGCGATAGAAACTGTTGCGCCCGAGTTTGCTGCGCTCCAGCCAGCCGTCGGCAGCAAGCCGCGACATCGCGGTGCGGACGACTCCGTCGCCGATCTCCAGCGCCTTGAAGAAGCTGAGCAAGGTGCCCAGCCAGACGCAGCCGCCTCGGGGCACGATGGCGTCGCCGTAGATCGTGATGATGATCGACCAGGTCCGCGACGGCTCGCCCCGGAGCTGGTCGAGAATCTGGGCGAGCGCCGCCCGTGACGACGACGTCATCCGGCGGCCAGGCTGCAGCCGGATTCCGCCAGAGCAGCGATGGCCGCGGGCGCGCCGGCAAGGATGAGTTGGGTTACGAGCGTGGCGTAATCATCGCGGCTCAGCCCCTTGCCTTCGCGGAACCACAGGTAATGCCAGTTGAGCATGCCGAAGGCGGACATGGTGAACGGCTTTAGCAAGGGGCCGCGGCCGATCGCCGGGATCGCCTCGGCGAGCGCGTCCGACATGATGCTCACCAGCCGCCGTTCCATGCTCCGCAGCAGCTCCTGCTGCTCACGCGGCAGCAGCTTGAGATTGGCGATCTGGACCTGATGCTCGGCGTCGGCGTCACGGTAGGATTCAAGCAGCGCAGCAGCGATCGCCTGGACGCGATCACGCGGATCATTGGTCGAGACGGCAGCGGCCTCGACGACGGTCACCAGTTCCTGCAGATGCGCCGAGATGATGTCGAACAGCAGCTCTTCCTTATCGGCGTAGTAATGATAGAGCAGCGCCTTGGACACGCCGCAGGCGCCGGCGATCATCGTGATCGAGGTCCCGGCGAAGCCGTAGCGCGCGAACAGCTCCGCGGCGTGGCGCAGGATCATGCGACGCTTGTCGTGATAGTCGAGGGCGCGCGTGCGAGCCATCTGGGCGGGTCGATCCTTGTCCTGAAGGCACCGGAGCGCCCAAACAAGACGAGAATACTAAAAATTCTCCGATCGGTCGATTAATCGTGATGTCGCAGCCGTGGCTCAGCCGGCCTCCAGCAAGGTCTCTCCACGCGCCAGAGCGTTGCGCTCCGCGAGCGCCGCCGGGGACTGTTCGACGACGACATCGCCCGGCCCCATCTGCTCACCGCACGCGGCGCAGTGGACTTCGATCGCGGTGACCTCGCCGCAGCCGCGATGACGCAGGGTCGTCGGCGGGCCCGCCGGCCATTCCTCCCAGCGATCGCCCCAGGCGCGCAGCGCCATGATCACCGGCCAGAGATCCAGCCCCTTCTTGGTCAGCCGGTATTCATAGCGCTTCGGTCGTTCCTGGTAGAGCGTGCGGGCGACGATGCCGGCCGAGGCCAGCGAGCGCATCCGCGCGCTCAGCAATCGCGGCGAGAGACCCAGATAGGACTCGAACTGATCGAAGCGGCGGCTGCCCAGAAACAGCTCGCGGATGATCATCAGTGTCCACGGGTCGCCCACGACATTGACGGCGCGGGCGACAGGGCAGGTCATCTTGCCGATTTCGGATATGCGCATTTGCGTTCCTTCACTTCAGGAAGTAACATTCCCACTCTGATCCGTCCAGTGTCTCTGGGCAGTTTGTACCGGACCGGATGATAGAAAAAGCCAAAGAAGGGAAAATCTGATGGACCAACCTACTGCTGTCGTCGTCGGCGTCGGTGCCGAAATGGGGGTCGGGGCAGCCGTCTGCCGTCGTTTCGCCCGTGAAGGCTATCACATCCTTGTCGCCGGCCACACCACGGCCAAGATTACGCAGGTAGCGGACGCGATCGTCGCCGCCGGCGGCAGCGCCGAGGCGGTGACGACGGATACGACCAATGAAGCGCAGGTCGTCGCCCTGTTCGATCGGGCGATGGCGCCCGGCCCAGGCAAGGCGCCGGCCGACGTCGTCGTCTTCAACGCCGGCAATAACCAGATCATCAAGTTCCGCGACATCACCGCCGAGCAGTTCGAGCATTTCTGGCGGGTCGGCTGCTATGGCGGTTTCCTGGTCGGGCGCGAAGCCGCCAAGCGGCTCGTCCCGCTCGGCCGCGGCACCGTGATCTTCACCGGCGCCTCGGGCAGCATGCGCGGCAAGGCCGGCTTCGCCCATTTCGCCGCCGCCAAGGCGGGCCTGCGCATGTTGGCGCAGAGCATGGCGCGGGAGTTCGGCCCGCAAGGTCTCCACGTCGCCCATGTCGTCGTCGACGGCGGCATCAACGGTGATCGGTTGCGGACGGTATTGCCGGGCATCGTCGAGCAGCGCGGGCTCGACGGCCTGCTCGACGTCGACGCCATCGCCGAGAACTATTGGTACCTCCACACCCAGC
>CAIUCF010000595.1 GCA_903897565.1 uncultured Rhodospirillales bacterium
GCCTGCTCGCCGAAGGAACCGGCGCTGGTGGTGACGACCGCGGCAACGACGAGCTTGTTGTTGCCGCCGGCGAAGGTCAAGCCGCCCGCCAGTGTCGCCTTGGGCGATTGCAGCTGGAGGATGCCGCCGCCGCTCAGCACCGTATCCGTCGCCGTCGCGGCGCCGTTGATATTGAGGGTGCCGCCGCTCGAGACGACCGTGGCTGAAGCGGTGCTGGCGTTGAGAACGCTGACCTGACCGCCGCTGTACACAGTTTCGTTGGCGATGGTCGCGGCCGTGCCGCTGATGGTCGAGACGACACCGTAGACTGCGTCGCCGGACGCGGCGCCGAGCACCGTCTCGACACCGCCGGCCGAGATCGTCGCCGAGGCT
The DNA here is from genome assembly GCA_903897565.1 of uncultured Rhodospirillales bacterium. GTDB lineage: Bacteria > Pseudomonadota > Alphaproteobacteria > ATCC43930 > CGMCC-115725 > CAIXXC01. The sequence continues at coordinate 373 of CAIUCF010000595.1, forward strand.
TCGGCCGCTCCGGCGGCGACGGTGAGCTGGCCACCGCTTAGCACGCTCTCGCTCGAGACCGTGCCACCGGCGATCGTCGCGCTTCCATGAATCTGGTCGCCCGTCGCGGTTCCCGCGGATACTGTTTCGGTGCCGCCGGAGGATACGGTCGCCGCGTAATCTGCACCGCCACTGACGATGAGCGCGCCGCCGCTGAGAATGCTCGCCGCGGATACGCTGCCGCCAGCCGCGACCACCAGGGTATTGCCCGAGGTCTCGCTGTAGACACCCGACCCGGTGGGCGTGGTGACCGAGGTGGTGCTGCCGACCGGCGCACTGGCCGAGGTATAGATAATGTCGACGCCGGCGCCGTCCGCGACGAGCGACATGGTGCCGCTGGTATAGGTCGTGGTGCCGGCGAAGATGAACGATTCCGAGACCGCCTTCCCGCCGCTGGTGCCGCTGAGGGTGACGACCTCGTTGCCGCCGCTGGAGGTGAAGGCGAGACTCGTCCCCGCGGAGCCGATCAACGCAACATCGATCTTGTCCGTCCCGGAGAAGCCGGAGATCACGGCGAAATCGCCGTAGCCGCCGCTGATCGTGGCCGAGGTCTCGAGAATATTGCCGCCGCCGGAGAAGACGAGGCTACCGCTGATCGACGCCTTCGGGCTGGTCAGCTCGAGCAGGCCGCCGCTGATGAGCGTCGTATTGGTGCTGACTCCGGAGGTATTGCCGTTGATGATGAAGGTGCCGCCCTTCAGCACCTGGGTCCCGGTCACGGTCGCGCTGTTCACCTCGATGAACACGCCGCCGCTTTCCACGATCTCGTTGGTGAGCGTCGCCGCGACCGCGCTCACCGTCGAAAGAACGCCGTAAATCTGATCGCCTGACGCCGAGCCCGTCGAGACGATTTCGGTGGCACCGGCCGAAACCACCGCACCGCTCTCGAAGCCGCCGTTGACGACGAGGGAGCCACCGCTGAGGATGCTCGGCGCCGTGACGTTGCCGCCGCTGGCGACGACGAGCGAATTACCGCTGGCGATCGAATAGGCCGAGGTCGTCGACGTGTTAACGGTGGTCGTCGTCATGACAATATTCCCCAATATATTGAAATAAATTGATTTTTATCGGCTGGGATTAGCAGCATCCCGGCGGCTGTCGGCGGCGTGGACGTGCCGAAGGCCCGGCATTCCCATGAGATTGCCCGGCGAATGATAGAAATCGCTGATCGCGTGTGAAAAACGTGCTTGGCGAGTCATAACGGTCCTGCCCCCTGGATAGGGATGGGAGTTAACTCGCCGTTAACGACGCTTTGATGACACAACTGTTAAATCAGAGCGTGTACTGTACGAATTCTTCAGCCACCTCTCACGGCATTAGATAACCGCACTTAATAAATAATCCGGTCGTGTGCCCCGCTGAACTTGACATTTTCGGGCATTGTTCTGCGCGGGCCCGTCGCCCTTGGAAGCGCGGCTGTCTTCGCCGCGGCCAAGAGACTCCCGGGCGCCCCCTTCCGGTACTGTCCGAGCTAGGCTATTTCTTGGTCCAGACGCAGTCTCGGAGTCCATCAACGGTAAAGCACCAGGCGATGGCAGGGTATCGCTGGGGCAACAGTCTCCAGAGGTGTGATCGGGAGGGAGACTCATTGTCCAGCCTGCACGAGTTCCTCAAGCAAGAGACGGCCGTCCTGCATGCGCAGTTGGAAGCACGTCCGTACTTCCAGGCGCTGCGCGACGGTATTCTGCCGAAGCCTGCGGTCGTGACGTACTTGCGCTGCCTCTCGGTCATCCACTCGGTCTTGGAGGCGAGTCAGGTGCGGGTATGGGGAAGGCAGGGCGCTGCGACCGGTGGGCCTGCGCACTCCAAGCTCTCATTATTGGTTGCCGATCTCGGCGGCCTAGACGCGACGACCCTGCCGTCGATCACGCCCGCGATCCAGACCGCATTGCGCTATGGCCGGGACCTACTCGCGAGTGCAGACGTTGATCCGCTGAGCCTCGTCGGAGTCCTGTATGTGTTGGAAGGGTCGCAGAACGGCGGAGTCTTGCTGAAGCGGGCCTACGCCGATTGCCTCGGGGTCGCCGAGGAGCAACTGAGCTATATCGGATGCTATGGCAGCAAGACGGCGGCGCAATGGGCTGCGTTCGTAAATAGTTTGAATGCCCTGACGCTCAACGAACAGCAGAGATCGGTGGCCGCGCTCGCCGCGGTCCGGTGCTTCGAGGCGCTCGACCAGATTTGCGCGAGCTTATATCCGTACCAGGCTGAAAATCTGCATCACCACATCGCGTCGATAAATTTCGAAGCAGGTGATCACGTCATGCCGCAAGACCCGGTGGAGATCGATGTGGCCCTGCGCGCGGGAAAGGCGGCATGGGAGGCCTATCCTTATCTCAACCGGCGATTTGGCGAGCGCGGCGAACGGTTCACGACCAGCGACAGCTGCTGGCTCGTGGCGTTGACGAGGATGCCTGTCGAGACCGCGACAAAGAATCTTCGATGGCTTCGTCCCATCCTCGCGATCCGCGGAATTCCGACGATCATCATGGAGACCCATCTGCGCGCCATTACCGCCGGCCTCGCCGAAGTCTTCCCGGGACAGACCGACTTGCCGGCGCGTTTCGAGCCTTTCCTGGCGAGCATCGACGCCGAGCGCAGGGCGGTCGCCGATCCAGACAGAATCTCGCGCCTGATAGAGGAATTCGACCGCCGCTTTCGCAGCTCACCCGGTCAGAAGATCGCCTCGACCGCCGAGTTAATCACCTCTGCGTGGTTCGACGAACGGTGCTGCAGAGCCGGATGCCTCCCCGCCATGCGGAATTGGCTCTCCGATCCCTCCCGCTTTTCCCGCCCGTGGATCACGACCGTCAACGACCTTGTCCTCGGCCTCGACGATGCCGCCAAACCGGTGCCGTAAGCCCGAAACCTCCCCCGATAGAACCCGGCCAGCCCGGCTACCCGGCAGGCATAGAACCAATCCGGGAGGACGCAGCGGCTTCGCTATCGTTCACGACGATCAAAATATGTCCATGTTACTAGACATTCATTATGTGACTAATAAAATATCACCTTTGCTACAGATCGCGAAAAAACAGCCCGATTGGCGACAGATTATCGATCCCGGATGCGAGACCCGGCTTGCGCAGGATGTCGCTTCGATGCACCATGACCGCCATGAAGCAGGCCTTCCCGTTCGCCGCGATTGTCGGCCAAGACGATATGAAACTGGCGCTTTTGCTGGTCGCAACCGATCGCAAGATCGGTGGCGTGATGGTCTTTGGCGATCGCGGGACTGGCAAGTCCACAGCCGCCCGATCGCTCGCTTCGCTGCTGCCGCCGATGCAGGTGGTGGAGGGCTGCCGGTTCAATTGCGACCCGCGATCGGGGCCGCAATCCTGTTCAAACATGTGCGATATTCGAAACACTTCATATCGTCCAAATATAGCGACATCGCCGATTCCCGTCGTCGACCTGCCCCTGGGCGCTACCGAGGACAGGGTCGTCGGCGCACTCGATCTCGAGCGGGCGCTGACGCGGGGCGAGAAGGGATTCGAGCCCGGCCTGCTGGCGCGCGCGCATCGCGGATTCCTCTATATCGACGAGGTCAATCTCCTTGAGGATCATTTGGTCGATCTACTGCTCGACGTCGCCAGCTCCGGCGAGAATATCGTCGAGCGCGAGGGGCTGAGCGTGCGGCACCCGGCGCAATTCGTGCTGATCGGCAGCGGCAACCCGGAAGAGGGCGAATTGCGGCCGCAGTTGCTCGACCGCTTCGGGCTGTCCGTGGAAGTCCGAACCCCGACGACGCTCGCCGACCGGGTCGAGATCCTGCGTCGCTGCGACAGCTTCGAGCGCGACCCGGAGGGCTTCGAAGCGGTCTGGCGCGCGCCGAACCAGACGATCTCGGACCAGATCGCGGCCAGTCGGGAACGCCTCGCTGATGTCGTCGTCGATGATCCTGCACTGGAGACGATCTCACGCCTGTGCATTGCCATGGGCGCCGACGGCTTGCGCGGAGAATTGACCATGATGCGGGCGTCACGGGCCGCGGCGGCGCTGAGTGGGGACATGGCAGTCGGTCCGCAGCACATCCGCAGGGTCGCCCCGATGGCGCTTCGGCATCGGCTGCGCCGCAATCCGCTCGATCAGTCCGGATCCGATGCCCGGATCGAGCGCGCGATCGGCGAGGTCCTCGACGCATGATCTCGGCCGCCGCGCCGGGCAGTCGCCCCGTGGCCGCGCGACCGCCTGAATCGGACCGCGCCGGCGCGCGATGGGCCGACGCTCTGCTCGCCGCCCGTCTCCTGTTGATCGATCCCGTGGGCCTGCGCGGGATCGCCGTGCGGGCCGGACCGGGACCGGTACGCGACCTCTGGCTCGAGACGCTGCGTGCCACGCTGCCGGCCGGGGCCCCGGTGCGATCCCTGCCCGCCGGGATCGAAGACGATCGGCTGCTCGGCGGCATCGATCTCGCCGCGACGCTGCAGCGAGGCAGAACCGTCATTCAGGAGGGGGTGCTGGCCCAGGCGAATGGCGGCATCGTCATAGTGCCGATGGCCGAGCGGCTCGCCGCCGCCGTCGCCGCGCGGATCGCCGGCGCCCTCGACCGCGGGATCGTCGTCGTCGAGCGCGAGGGCGTCGGCAGAGCGGTGACGACGCGGATCGGAGTCATCGCCCTCGACGAAGGCGCGACCGACGACGAGCAACCACCTGAAGCGTTGATCGACCGTCTGGCGTTTCAGATCGACCTCCGCGACCTCAGCGCGCGCGGACTGACGGTGACGGCCTGGGACGGGCTCGCCGCCGCGCGCGACCGCATCGCCACCCTGGCGCCTGCGTCCAACGAGATTCTCGAGGCGTTGGTGGCGACTGCGGCGGCCTTCGGAATCGACAACGTGACCGCGCCCTTGCTCGCGCTGAGAGCTGCCCGCGCCGCCGCGGCCTTGGACGGACGAAGCGTAATCGGCGAGGGCGATGCGATCCTTGCCGCGCGCCTCGTCCTGGCGCCGCGCGCCCGTTTCGCACCCGCCGCCGATGAGGCTCCGGCGGACGAGCCCGCGGAACCACCGTCGCAGCCGGAGCAAGATGCCGCGGCGCAAGCGACTCGCGACGATCACCCCGAACAGCCCGATCAGGCCAGGCTCGACGAAATTCTCCTCGCGGCCGTGCAAGCCGCGCTCCCCGACGACCTGCTGGAGCAGCTGTCAGGCCCCTCACAGCGCACCGCGCCGAGCCGGCGCGCCGGCACGGGAGGCGCCCTGGCCGCAAAGCGCGGCAGACCGGCGGGAAGCCGCATGGGATCGCTGCGACCGGGCGTGCGTCTCGCCCTCGTCGACACCTTGCGGGCTGCGGCCCCCTGGCAGCCGGTTCGCCGTGGCACAGCAAGCGCACTCGGCAAGGAGATCCGGATCGAGGTCCGCCGCGAGGATTTCCGGATCAAGAAATTCGTGGAGCGGCGCGAACGAACAATCATCTTCTGCGTGGATGCCTCGGGATCCGCCGCGTTCCATCGTCTGGCCGAAGCGAAGGGGGCGGTCGAGCTGCTGCTGGCCGAGGCCTATGTCGCCCGGACCCACGCGGCGCTCGTCGTGTTTCGCGGCACCGCCGCCGAATTGCTGTTGCCGCCCACGCGATCGCTGTCGCGGGCCAAGTCATTGCTGTCAACGCTGCCCGGCGGCGGCGGAACGCCGCTCGCGGCAGGTATCGATCTGGCCGTAACGACCGCGCTCGGTGAACGCGCGCGCGGTCGCGATCCCCTGGTGGTCCTGCTCACGGACGGGCGCGCCAATATCGGTCGCGACGGGGTCGCGGCACGGCAGCGCGCCGGCGACGATGCGACGGACGCGGCGCGGCAGGTCAACGCCCATGCGCTCGCCGCGATCTTCATCGATACCTCGCCACGCCCACGAGAGGATGCCGCCGCCCTGGCGACTGCCATGGCCGCCCGCTATGTCGCACTGCCCTTCGTCGAGGCGACCGCAGTTCGCGACGTGGTGTTCTCGGCAACTCCCGGGTTCGATCGCGACCGCCGCAGCCCGTGATGAAACGGGAGGTCGACTGGAATGTCGAAGGTCGTGACTGGCCCAACCGATCCTCCAGCCGCTTCGTCGTGGCCGGCGGCCTACGCTGGCATGTCCAGGTCAGCGGAACCGGGCCAGTCCTGCTGCTGATCCACGGCACCGGTGCCGCGACACATTCCTGGCGCGGCCTCCTCCCCGCGTTGAGCCGAGATTTCACCGTGGTGGCGCCGGATTTGCCCGGTCACGGGTTCTCGACGCGGTCGGTGAATTCGAGATTGTCATTACCGAAAATGGCGGCGGGCATCGGCGCCTTGATCGCGGCACTGGGCCTCCGGCCGCAGGCCGTCGTCGGACACTCGGCCGGCGCGGCGATCGCGCTGCGCATGGTGCTCGACGGCACCATCGCGCCGCGCCACGTCGTGAGCGTGAATGGTGCGCTCGCCCCCTTCCCGGGTCAGGCCGGAATCGTCTTCCCCGCCCTCGCCAAGCTCCTGTTCCTCAACCCGCTCGCCGCGCCGATTTTGGCCTGGCGGGCAGACGACCGCGCGGCGGTCGCCAGGGTGATCGAAGGCACGGGCTCCCGGATCGATCCCGAAGGCCTGGATCAGTACCGACGATTGCTGCGGACGCGCCGCCACATCGAGTCCACCCTCGGCATGATGGCGAACTGGGATCTCTGGCCCCTGCTCCGCGAATTGCCGCGCCTGCAGACGCCGCTGACATTGCTCGCCGCGACCGGTGACAAAGCCGTGCCCATGAAAGTCGCCAAGGACGTCAACAGGCTGGTGATGCACTCGACCATGATCGCCATTCCCGAATGCGGCCACCTCGCCCATGAGGAGCGACCAGCAGTCTTCCTCGAACTCATTCGAAACGCTTGCGTCTAGAGTCTGGACATCGTTAGATGTCCAATAATGTATACAGATCTTGAGCGGCCTCCGACCTCCCCTGCCAGACACGACGGCAAGCCAAGCGCCGTCGTGATCGGCAGCGGTTTCGGCGGGCTGGCGGCGGCGATCCGCCTCGGCGCTCGGGGCTATCGCGTGACCATCCTGGAGCGTCTCGATCAACCGGGAGGCCGTGCGCGCGTCTTCCATCAGGACGGCTTCACTTTCGATGCCGGGCCGACGATTGTCACCGCGCCTTTCCTGTTCGAAGAGCTCTGGCAATTATGCGGCCGGAAGCTCAGTGACGATGTCGAACTCCGGTCTCTCGACCCCTTCTATCGGATCGTCTTCGACGATGGCACCGCGATCGATTGCCGCGCGGATGCGGCGGCGATGCGGGAGGAAGTCGCGCGGATTTCGCCGCAAGATGTTGCCGGCTACGAGCGCTTCATGCGCCACAGCGAGGAAATCTATCGCATCGGCTTCGAGCAGCTCGGCGCGGTTCCCTTCACCTCGCTGGCGGATATGGCCCGCGTCGCGCCCGACCTACTCCGGCTCGGCGGCCTTAACAGCGTCTATCGGCTGGTCGCGAAATTCGTCCGCCACCCGCATCTGCGCTTCGCCCTCAGCTTTCATCCGTTGTTCGTGGGCGGCAACCCCTTCACGACGACCTCGGTCTACTGCCTGATCTCGTTCCTGGAGCGGCGCTGGGGGGTCCATTTCGCGATCGGCGGCACCGGTGCCCTCGTCCGCGGCATGGTCGGCCTGATCGAAGGCCAGGGCGGCTCGATCCAATACGGCCAGGAAGTCACGGAGATCCTGGTGGCCGACGGCAAGGCGACCGGCGTCAGGCTCGCGGACGGCGGTGTGCTGCGGGCCGATGTCGTCGTCTCGAACGCCGACGCGGCCTGGACATACGGAAAGCTGCTGAAGCCAGGCGTGCGTAAGCGTTGGACGGACCGCAAGCTCGCCCGGGCGCGCTACTCCATGAGCCTGTTCGTCTGGTATTTCGGGACCCGTCGCCAATATCCGGACATCTCGCATCACACGATCCTGCTCGGCCCCCGCTACCGGCCGCTCATCAAGGACATCTTCGACAACAAGGTTCTCGCCGAAGATTTCAGCCTGTACCTGCATCGCCCGACCGCGACGGACCCCTCGCTGGCGCCCCCCGGATGCGATGCCTTCTACGTACTGTCCCCGGTGCCGCATCTCGACAGCGGCGTCGATTGGGGCCGGCAGGCCGAACCCTATCGCCGTGCCATCGAGCGGCGGCTGGCGGAGACGCTCCTGCCCGGTCTGGCGGGCGAGATCGTCACCTCGCGACTGTTTACGCCCCAGGATTTCCAGGATCAGTTGCTGTCCTCCAAGGGCGCGGCCTTCGGCCTGGAGCCGATCCTGACCCAGAGCGCTTGGTTTCGGCCCCATAACAGGAGCGAAGATGTCCAAGGACTTTATCTCGTCGGCGCCGGGACCCACCCCGGGGCCGGCGTTCCCGGGGTGCTCTCTTCCGCCCGGATCCTCGACAGCGTGGTTCCGCATGCCACCGCCAGGCCCTAGCGCTCGCCTCGCCGCGGAGGCCGACCACCAGGCCTGTCGCACCCTGATCCGCGGCGGCTCGAAAACATTCTCGGCAGCCTCGCTGCTCCTGCCGGCCAAGGTCCGCCGTGCCGCTTACGCGCTCTATGGCTTCTGCCGGCTTTCCGACGATCTCGTCGATGTCGAGGGCGGGTCTCCGGAAGCGATCGCCCGGCTGCGTCGCCGTCTCGATCTCGCCTATGCCGGCCGGCCCGAAGACAACGCGATCGATCGCGCCTTCGCCGATGTCGTCGCCCAATATGCTGTGCCGCGCGAGCTGCCCGAAGCGCTGATCGAGGGCCTGGAATGGGATGTATCGGGCGTGGTCTGCGACGATATCGAGGATCTCTACGCCTATGCGGCGCGGGTCGCGGGATCGGTCGGGGCGATGATGAGCGTGGTGATGGGCGTGTCCGATCCTGTCGCCGTCGCCCGCGCCTGCGATCTGGGCGTCGCGATGCAGCTGACCAATATCGCCCGCGATGTCGGCGAAGACGCCCGATCCGGTCGCCTTTATCTCCCGCGCAACTGGCTGAGGGCCGAGGGTCTCGATCCGGAGTCCTGGCTGGCCCAACCCGACTTCAATCCGACGATCGCCCGCAGCGTGGACGCACTTTTGAATGTCGCCGACGCGCTCTATGCCCGGGCGGATTTCGGGATCGCCCAGCTCCCTGCAAGCTGTCGGGCCGGTATTTTTGCCGCCCGCCATCTCTACCGCGAAATCGGGATCGAGGTCCTTCGCCGGGGCTGCGACTCGGTGTCGGGCCGGGCGCGAGTACCCGGGTGGCGCAAGTTGGCGCTGGCCGGGCGCAGCGTCGTCGATGCCGCCGCGAAGGGCGCCCGTGCCGTGGTCGCTCCCGACATGGCGGCAACCGCCTATCTCGTCGAGGCGGTGACGATTTCCGCGCCGCGTACCGCGAAACGAACTCGAGGTTTGCTCGGCTCGCTGCCGGAACGGATCGTCTGGGTCGCAGAACTCTTCGCGGCGCTCGATTATCGGGAGCGGATTTCGCGACAGAGCCAGTAGCGGCAGGCAGTGCCATGAACCATCACTGGGTCGTTCTGGTCGAATTCCTCAGCCTCGAGGGGGTATTCGTCGGCTGGGGCCTGTGGCAGCTCTGGTCGCTCCGCCGCGAGCGCAAACAATCGCAAGGCGACAAGCCGACCGACCCCGCGAACTGATCAGCGTCCTCTTCGCGGCATCCGACAGGTCAGCATGGCTTGAACCACCGGGGACCGGAATCGCTCGAGCGACAGGCTTTCATGCATCGCGAGGACGGGTTCCCCGTAAAGCCGCGCCTCGACGAGCGACCGCGCGTAGAAGGGCGAGGATTCGAGGGTGCTGACGAGCGTCGCCCCGTCCGCGGTATCGGCACGAGTCCGCCTGGATAGCCGCCACCCCGTCGTCGGAAGCGCGGCGGCCGCCAGCGGCGGCAGGGAATGAACGCGCCCATCATCGCCAAAGCGCAATGCGAGGCAGGCGTCGCTGCCGTCGCGGCGAACGGCATCGTAGAAGACCGTGGTCCCGCTCTCCCCGTGCGCCCTCGACCAGGACCAGTCCCGGAAGCCCGCCTCCAGGGGCTCGCTGCCGAAATTGCTGTCGAGATAGCCGCTGCCGCTCCAGCCCAGTTCCGGCCGCGCGAGCGCGACCGTGACGCGCGCCCTCGGCGCAATAGGCTGCCAGACATGGCGGCCCGCCGCGTCGAGAGTGAAGGAGCTCGCCGGAAGCACCTCGGGAACGATGCGGATCGCCCCGCGGATCGCGCGCGGGATCGGCGCTCCACGCTCGTCGAGTTCAACGACGAGCGCGCCATCCTGCCAGGACAATGAACTGGGACCGAGTCGGAAGCGGGTCGAACTCCGTTCAAGTGCCGATCTCCCGCGCTCGGTCATGGCCCAGCGGTTGCCCGAGCGGCCATAAACAGCGACGTTGACCGCGCAGTGGTTCAGCGGATCACCCCGTCCACTCCACGCGTAATAGGGCGAGAACACGCTGCCGACGAAGGCGATCACCGTGATCGCGTGGCGGCGGTCGTCGCTTACGGCGTCTAGGTACCACCAGAGATAACCTTGAGCCGGGACGATCGCGTCGAATGCCGGTCCGAGAGCAGCCGCGCCGCGGCCAACCGCCCCGACAAGGCCGCCATCGGTACCCCCGCCCCCGGATGGGTACTCCCGCCCGCCAGATAGAGTCGCGGCACCGCGGTCTGCGACCCCGGTCGCTCGAACGACGCCTTCCAGCCATGGGACACCCTGCCGTACAGCGCGCCCCCGGTCGCCGGGAACAGGCGGTGGAAATCCGCTGGTGTCGTGATCACCCGGGTTTCGGATGTCCTTGCTATCGTCAGGCCGCAACGGGCCAGGCGACTCATCATTCGGGTCTCGCATGCGGCAATTTCCTTGGCGTCGAAGGCTTCGAGGTCGCCCGTGGCTGGCGCGTTGACCAGCATGAACAGCCGCTCGGGGCGCACGTCGCCGCCGTGATCGGACTCCAGACGATCCTGGGCACAGACATAAGTCGTCGGATCGCGCGGCACCCGGCGATGCCGGAACAGATCTTCGAATTCGGCGGCATAATCCTCCGAGAAGAACACGTTGTGGCGGAGGAGCGGAAAGCCCCTGCCCTCCCCCTGCAAGGTCCAGGTCACGGCAGAGAGCGAGCGAGTATCGTGATGACCGGGCGCGCCGGCAGGGATCGCGGCATGACCGAACAGGCCCGCGAATAACGCCGTCGGGTCGGCATTCACAACCACCGCATCCGCCAGCAGTCGCTCGCCGGAATCAAGCACGACCCCCGAGGCCGAGCCCTTCTCGACCAGAATTCGGCGAACGACCGCATTATACCGGAACGTGACACCGAGTTCGCCCGCCAAGACGACGAGGGCGTCGGCCAGGCGCTGCATGCCGCCGGTGACGGACCACACCCCCTCCCGCTCGACATGGGCAATCAGCATCAACGTCGCCGGCGCAAGAAACGGCGACGAGCCATTATAGGTCGCGTAGCGGCCAAACAGCTGCCGCAACCGCGGATCCCTGAAGCTCTTCGCAAGCGCCCCCGAGTACGTCTCGAAGGGCCGGATGCCGAACAGTTGTCCCGGCTTCAGCCAGCCGATCCGGCTCGAAAGCTCAAGCGGTCCTGCGCGCTGTGATTCGAGAAAGGGCTGTTTCAGCGTGTCGTAGATTCGGCGTGCTTCGGCACAGAACGCCAGGAACCGCCGTGCCTCTTCGGGTCCGGAAAGGCGCCCGACGGCATCTGCCGCCGTTCGAATATCGGCATGCAGATCGAAATACTCCCGATCGTTCCAGGCATGTCGAGCCAGGACCGGGAGCTGCGTCAAGCCGACCCGGCCTTCCAGGCGGCTGCCAGCCGCGGCGAAGAGCTCGTCGAACACCCAGCGCATCGTAAGGACCGTCGGACCGGAATCGACTGTGACACCATCAATCTCGATCTCCCGCATCTTACCGCCTGCCCGGCCGGCGCGCTCGACAACCTCGACGGCGACACCCTGACAGGCGAGCTCGATGGCGCAGGCGAGCCCCCCGATGCCGGCTCCCACGATGACAGCACGATCGATCGGCATCGAACCTTCGCCTCCTCCGCAAATCACCGTTGACGCGGCGCCGTTCGGTGATAGCATGTGTCTATCTAAATAGACATTCTATAGTGTCATTTTTAGATTACATTTTCGAGATCCGGAGGCGCATCATGGACGCAGGCGAGAGGATCGAACAGGCTTTGGCACAGGCTGTAGCCCGCACCGAAGCCGAAAACGCGCCACCAAAACTCGCCGGCGCGATCCGCCATGGCGTCTTTCCCGGAGGCGCCAGGGCTCGCCCCAGGCTGACCCTTGCGGTCGCGAGGGCCTGCGGCGAGGATCGCCCCGAGATGACGAATGCCGCCGCGGCGGCGATCGAGTTGTTGCACTGCGCGTCGCTGGTCCATGACGATCTGCCGTGCTTCGACGATGCCGACACCCGCCGAGGCCTGCCTTCGGTCCACGCCGCATACGGTGTGCCGGTCGCATTGCTCGCAGGAGATGCCTTGATCGTCCTCGCCTTCGAGACGCTCGCGCGATCCGCGGTCGAGGCGCCGGACAGGCTTGGTGCCCTCATCGGAACGGTGGCGCGGGCGGTTGGCGCGCCCTTCGGCATCGCCGCCGGCCAGGCCTGGGAGAGTGAGCCGAACCCGCCGGCACAGCAATATCGCTGCTCCAAGACCGGCGCGCTATTCGTCGCGGCAACGATGGCCGGCGCCATCAGCGCGGGCCAGGATCCCGGTCCGTGGCGCCGGCTCGGCCATCATCTCGGCGAGGCCTATCAGGTCGCCGACGATCTCCTCGATGCCGTCGCCACGGCGGAGCAGCATGGCAAACCGGTCGGGCGCGACGCCGCCCTCGGCAGGCCCAATGCCGTTGCGGAACTCGGGCTGAACGGCGCTGTCGAACGTTTGGAGCGGCTGATCGAAGACGCGATGGACGCCGTTCCCAAGTCCCGGGGCGAGGAGGAACTGCGCGAGTTGGTGCGGCTCCAGGCACTCCGGCTCGCGCCGAAGCGACTGCTGCGTAGCGCAGCCTGACCTGACCTGTGACGACATCCCTGCGGCTACCCGCAGTCGCGCAGTCTCCGCCGGGACGCAAGCACGCGTGGCGTGAACGATGGGTACGCTTCCGCAACAGCCTGCTCGGCAGCCCAGGGTTCCGCGCCTGGGCGACGGCGTTCCTGCCGACCCGCCCGATCGCCCGGCGCCAGGCCCGTGCGCTGTTCGACCTGGTCGCGGGCTTCGTCTATTCCCAGGTGCTGAGCGCCTGCGTTTCCGTGGGACTGTTTGATCTGCTGGCTGGTCCGCCGCAATCGATAGCCGCCCTGGCGCCACGGCTCGGCCTGGATGAAGCGGCGACAGAGCGCCTCCTCAAGGCTGCCGCGGCGCTCGACCTGACCGAAAGCCTCGGCGACGGACGTTACACGCTCGGGCCGCTCGGTGCGGCATTGCAGGGCAATCCCGGGATCGTCGCGATGATCGACCATCACGCGATCCTCTATCGCGATCTGGCGGACCCGGTCGCGCTGCTCCGCCGCGAGATCGATCCCGAGCTCGCCCGCTTCTGGGCCTACGCGACCAGCCCGGATCCTGCCGCCGCCACCCCGGATTCAGTGCGCGCCTATTCGGCATTGATGGCCGTCTCGCAGACCCTGGTTGCGCAGGAAATTCTCGATGCTTATCCGATCGGGCGGCATCGGCGACTGCTCGACATCGGCGGCGGCGAAGGAGCGTTCCTTTGCGCCGCGGCCGGGCGCGCCGCGAGGCTCCAACTCGTCCTCTTCGATCTGCCCGCCGTCGTCGACCGCGCAATTCGGCGCTTCGCCGAGGCCGGGCTCGAGGGTCGGGCACAGATCGTCGGCGGCAATTTCCTGACGGACGCGCTTCCCACCGGCGCCGATATCGTCTCGCTCGTCCGCGTGCTGCACGACCACGACGATCAAGCCGTGCTGAGGGTGCTGCGCAAGGCCCACGACGCCTTGCCCGCAGGCGGAGTCCTGCTGGTCGCGGAGCCGATGTCGGACACGCCGGGGGCGCGTCCCATCGGCGATGCCTATTTCGGCTTCTACCTCTAGGCCATGCGATCCGGGCGTCCGCGGACCGCCGACGAACTCGCAAACCTCATCCGCGCAGCGGGCTTCAACGAGATTCGCCTGCGGCCGACCCATACGCCGATGCTCGTCAGCGTCATGACGGCGCGCGCCCGAGCCAGGTGATGCAGCTCGGATACGTAAATATTTCTTGACACTTTATTATGTAATTTTATTGTTACATCACAAGCGCGGTTCCAAACTGCGCGTCTGCCGGGGGGTAGCGAGTGGCACAACTGGAGACAGTCGCAGTGGTTATCGAAGGCCCGGAGCGACTCTCGCTGCGCCGCCTCGAACTGCAGCCGCCCGC
>CAIUCF010000596.1 GCA_903897565.1 uncultured Rhodospirillales bacterium
CCGGAATTTCGCCAAACGGATACCGCCGCCGACACTGAGCCTCGATTGCCGCGCCTCCCCGGGTCACGCGGAATCGGCAGCACAAGCCATTCGATCACAGTTCGTTCTGGTGGCGCTTATCCGCGGATTCAGCCTCGTCCGGGCTCTCGTTGGTCTCAACGCGATAGGTGCCGCTGAACCAGCGCCCGAGATCTACCTGTTTGCACCGCGCCGAACAGAATGGCCGGTGGCGTTGCTCCACGACCGGCTTGCCGCAGGTCGCACAAGGTTTGGCAGCAGGGGCCGGAGTATCGTCCATCGTCGTCATCTCCTAGATTCCATCGATCGCCAGCGTTGTACGATCCTGATCCGGCAATCTCTCGACCACCACCCTGCGGCCGCAGCGACGGATCGCGACCTCAAGCGCGTCGCGCAGCGTTCCCTCCAGCAGATCGGCGACCTTGGCTGCGACGCGCAGGGTGATCGGGCCCGGCTGGGTCGCTGCCACGCTGATCCGCGCGAGGGCAGTCAGGGCGACGGTGGTCGGTGTCGCGACCATCTCCCCAGGTTCGAGCATGATCTCGGCCAGAGACAGGCGCCCACGCTGCCGCGTGATCTCGAAGTGACCGAGCCGCGTCCAGCCGTGCAGCTCGACTGGCGTCGGATCGCCGGCGATGGCCAGGGCGAGCCGGTCCCAGACTCGCTGACGGTCGGCCTTGTCGCGCATCGAGATGAAATCGACGACGATCGCGCCACCGACCCCGCGCATCCTCAACTCTCGGCCAACCGCATCGGCGGCAGCGAGATTGGTGTTGAGGATCGCGCGATCGGCGGCGACACCGGCCTCCGCCGCCTGCGCCAGGTCGACATCGATCATGAGCGCGGCTGCGGTGTGCTCGAAGGTCAGCATGGCCCCGTTCGCCAGGGGCACGCGTGTCGAGAGCGCGCTCGCAAAGGCATCGCCCATGCCATGGACATCGAAGAGGTCACGGCTCTGCTCGAGGCTGACACGCTCGGCGACATCAGGTCGCGTCTCGCGCAAAAAACGGCGCGCGGCCAGGAGGGTATCGGCGTCGTTGACGACCACCGCATCGAACGGCACGGTCGCCAGCGACGCCAGCAGTCTGACGACCGCCGCCGCCGGGACGTCGAGCCGCCGCGGCACCGGGCCCTGGTCGGGGAATACTTCAGCATCACCAAGGCGGCGGACCTCCGGCGGTTTCGTGTCGCGCGCGTCCTTGGTCACGACCACGCCGATCGCGGCACCCTCGGTCAGGTGATGGCGCGCACGCGCGCGCAGCGGAAGGAAAGCTGGTGCAGACAGGCCGAGGTCGACAAAGGCGGCGCCCAGCGCCGGGACGACGCGCGCGACGCGGCCGACAAATCGTGCACCCACCAGGGAAGCGGCCTGATCGCGCTCGATCCGC
Organism: uncultured Rhodospirillales bacterium; assembly: GCA_903897565.1. Taxonomy (GTDB): domain Bacteria; phylum Pseudomonadota; class Alphaproteobacteria; order ATCC43930; family CGMCC-115725; genus CAIXXC01. The sequence continues at coordinate 1,407 of CAIUCF010000596.1, forward strand.
AGCTCGATCGCGCGGCCCGACTCCGTCACGATCCCCCGCGTTTCGCCCGGCGCCCAGGCGATCAGCAGGGTCACGCTCACGACGCGCCCGTTCCGATCAGCCCGACACCGGAGAGCATTTGCGACGTCTCGAACAGCGGCAGGCCGACGACGTTGCTGTAGGACCCGACGACCTCGCGGATGAACCGCGCCGCCAGGCCCTGGATCGCGTAGCCACCCGCCTTGCCGTGCCATTCACCGGTGCCGAGATACCAGTCGATCTCCTGCATCGTGAGACGCTTGAAGATGACGGCGGTCTCGACATGGCGCCAGGCGACATGGCCGTCCGGAGCCTGGAGCACCAGCCCGCCATGGACGCGGTGACGTCGGCCGGACAGAAGTTCCAAGCAGCGACGCGCCGTTTCCCGGTCTTCCGCCTTGGGGAGGATCCGCCGCCCGCAGGCCACGACGGTATCGGCGGCAAGAATGAATTCTCGGGGATGGCGGCCAGCGACAAGGGCCGCTTTCTCCCGCGCGACACGCACGGCGTGGAGTGCGGGAGTCTCCCCCGCGAGCGGTGTTTCGTCGATATCCGCAGGGTCGATGGCTGCCGGAACTGCCGCAATCTGCGCCAGGAGATCACGCCGCCGTGGCGATGCCGACGCCAAGATGAATGTCGGCGTCATGACTCCAGGAACCTAACCGTCGCCGTTGCGCGGCTACTCACTTGAACCGGAAGGTGATGCGACCTTTGGAGAGATCATAGGGGGTCATCTCGACATTCACGCGATCTCCGGCAAGAACCCGGATTCGATTCTTGCGCATTTTGCCTGACGTATGGGCGAGCACTTCGTGATTATTATCGAGTTTGACCCGAAACATCGCGTTGGGAAGCAACTCGCTCACCGTGCCCGAGAATTCAATCAAATCTTCTTTCGCCATACCCGTCCCGGTGCCTTGCCCTTTCAGTGTCCATTACCCTGGCGGCGGCTGCATCGAACCCGGTGGCCGCTCATGCTCGTCAATTCTGGGGTTCTCTTAACATAGAATGGCGTCGATTCGGAGCGTGTATCCTATGGCCCCGAGTCACGGCCGGATTGCATTCCTGCCGTATCCTCCGGGTCCTTATCGTCTGCGATCACTCGCGCGAGGACTGGCGGCTGTTCGAGAGCCCAAGCGCCCCGGTAAAATCGGCCCCGGTCATATTGGCGCCCTCCAGATTGGCGCCCGTGAGGTCGACATCGGAAAACTTCGCTTCGCTGAGATCGGCGTGGCGGAGATCGGCGCCGATCAGGATCGCGCCGGAGAAATCCGCGCGGTTGAACCTGCCCTTGGCCAGTTTCGCGCGCGAGAGATCGGCGCCGACGAAATTGGCAGGCCACACCGTCCCCTTGCCGCCAACATGGATCGGCATCGGCGTACAATCGGTGCCGACGAACGACGCCGACGTCAACGTCGCCTCAAAAAAATTGATGCCGCGGCAGTCCGCCTCGGAAAAATTGGAATCGGCGGTGTTGCTGCGACGCATGTCGGCCATGGCGAAGCTGCCGCCCTTGAACGATGCGAAACGCAGCAGAGCCGAGTTCAAATTCGCCGCCTGCAATTCAACCCGATCCAAGGTCACCCGGCATAGATCG
>CAIUCF010000597.1 GCA_903897565.1 uncultured Rhodospirillales bacterium
GGTCCCCGGGTGACGGGGTACCATTCGCGCCGCAACTCAGTTCGGAACCCAGGGCTCATAATCCCCACTGCTTTTCGGGCGGTGACAGTCGCGCAGAACCGAGCCCCGCGGCCGGTACGCATTGATCGTCCCGGTGAGGTTCGGCTGGTGCTCCTTCTGCCAGGGCCGCCGCGAGACAGTGCCCGGCTGCGGTACCGTATCGACGGTATGATGCAGCCAACCATGCCACTCGGCCGGGACCTTGGAGGCTTCCGCGCGCCCGGAATAGATCACCCAACGACGTTCACGGCTATTGAACCCGCCACCCTTGACAATCGGCCGCCGCTTCTTCTCGCGGTAATACTGATTGCCGAAGGAATCGGTTCCGACGCGCTCACCGTTGAACCACGTGAACAACCTTGTTCCCAGTGTCATGATCCGCTGCTTCCCCTCGTCCAGAGCGCCGCACTATGGCACCGGCTGCCCCTGACTGTCGAGAGCGCGACGCGCAGATTGCGGCGGGGCGGCCATGTTCTCAACAACGAACAATTAGTCGCGCACGGCCGTGGACTCTTCGGCGACGACCAGGCGATCGCGCCCCTCCCGCTTCGCTCGATACAACGCCGCGTCGGCGCGGCTCAGCAAGGTCTCGATATCGGGATCGTCGGCTTCGAGTGCAGACAGCCCGATGCTGACGGTGAGCGGCGCTGCAGACCCCTGTGGCCCGTCGCCGGCCGCCTTGGCCAGCGATTGCCGCAGCCGCTCGCCGACCTGGAGGGCTTCCTCGATCGCAGTCTCGCGCAGGAGCACGGCAAACTCGTCGCCGCCGACACGGCCAATCAGGTCGCTGTCGCGCAGCAGCGCCATCGCGCACCGCGCCACCCGCCGCAACGCCTCGTCGCCCTCGGCATGGCCATGGCGATCGTTGATCTCCTTGAACCGGTCGACGTCAATCATCATCACCGAAAGGGGATGCCCGTAGCGGCGGGCGCGTTTCAGTTCGAGGTCGAATTCGGTCATGAACTGCTTACGGCTGGCCACTCCAGTGAGGTCATCCTCGCGCACCATCCGCTCGAGCGCTTCCGCTTGGGCCTTGCTGGCGGAGACGTCGTAGAGCCACGTCACCCGCGGTGCCCCCGGCGTGCGGTCGGCGCGGCTGACCGCAAGGGTCACCCAGAACGCCTCGCCCGAAGGACGGGTCAGCCGTGTTTCCAAGGTCGAGAGGCCGGGATGCTGGAGTGCCGCCCGATATCGCGACGCTTCGTCCGGGTCGCAGAACAGGGACTCGAGTCGCAGGGTCGCCGCAGCATCCATCGTCACGCCCATCATCGCCGCAAACGCGGCATTCACGAAGGAGTGCCTCGTAGATTCCGGAGAGGAGATGAGAATCGCCGCCGGGCAATCATCGAGAATCCCGCGAAACCGCTCGGCCTGATCGGCGAGCTCATGCGTCCGCAATTCGACCTTGTCCTCGAGGATCACGCTCGCCGCGAGAATCTCCTCGACCATTTCGAGATTATCGAAGCTCACGCCGGCATTGGCGGCAAACAATCGCAGCAGCAGCTGTTCCGCTTCGTCGAGCAGCCGCGGCACCTCGCAATAAACGACGAGCTCACGCGAAATCGGGGAGCGGATGTAAAGAATAACGGACTCGGCGTCGAACACTGATTCCTTGGTCGCCAACACGGTGGCAATCCGCTTGAGAACGGCATCCGGTTGGGCCGACTCGCGAGCGAATGATCCGATGCCGGCGAGGATGGTCACCATGTCGGGGCTTTCGGACACGCCCGGTGCGCAGACGAGGCCGGCCCCGCTGGCACCAACCATCTCCGACACCTGGCGCAGCAATGCGCCGAAGAACGCGTGTCCCGTACCGACCCGCGACACCGCTCCCGTCGCTTCCAGGGTCTTGCGGAGTCGCGCCTGAGCGGCTTCGGCGGCGGCAGAGGTCTGCGTGGCGAGCTCCTTGTAGCCGCGCAAGGCAGCAACGACCGAGGTCATCAGCTTCTGATGGGTCAGGTCGGTCTTCAGGCGATAGTCGTTGATGTCGTAACGGTGAATGATCTCGCTTTCAGGCGCCAAGCCGGGCTGGCCCGTTCGCAAGACGATCCTGATCGTGCGGTCCGCGATTTCCTCGCGCAGATATTCCACGAGCCTGAGACCGGCATCATCGGTTTCCATGACGACATCGAGCAAGACGAGATGGATGTCGGGGGATTCCGCGATCACACGCCGCGCTTCGGCTCCGGAATAGGCATGCAGGAATTCGATCGGACGGTCGTCGAAGCGAAGGTTGCGGAGGGAGAGCTCAGTGACCGTGTGGACCTCGGCTTCGTCGTCGACGATCAGCAACCGCCATGGCGGACGGTCCGTCGACGCGCTCGGGGGATCGCTCTGCTTTCTGGCGAATTGCAGCCGCGGCAAGGATTGCTCCATCTACGTATCGGACTCGAAACCTCAAGCCCTCAGGTTTGCGTGAATTCCCGAACCCGCGGGAAAATAATCGTGAATATAGTGCCCTGGTGAGGCGCGCTCGATACGTCAATTGTCCCAGATAGGGCACTGGTTACGCGGTTGTAGACAATGTGCAGCCCGAGGCCGGAGCCGCCGGAGCCGCGCCGGGTCGTAAAGAACGGGTCGAAGATCCGCGACAGGTTTTCGGGCGCGATGCCTTTGCCGTTATCCCGGATCTGCATGCGAACCCGGTCCTTGGCGACCAGATGATCGACCGTGATCACGATCAACCCAGGATCGCCGTCATCGAACGCATGGATTACCGCATTCAATACGATGTTCGTTATAACCTGAGCGAGAGCTCCCGGATACCCGTCAATTTCGAGCCCTGCCGGGCACTCGTGCGCGACGACGACGCGGCGCTCCTTCAATCGCGGGCCCAGGGTCTGAATAACCTCTGCGATGTAACTGGCAAGATCGAAGCGCCGTCGCTCGGCGCTCGTCTGGTCGACGGCGACTTGTTTGAAACTATGGACCAGGGCGGCCGCACGTTCGATATTGCTGACGAGAATCGTACCGGTCTCGTCGACGATCGCCAGGAAATCGGCGAATGCCTCCTCCGTCATCTCCTCGGCGCCATACAATGCGCGCAGTTTGGCCGTCTCCTCCTGCAGGAGCGTCGCGCCCGTCAAGGCAATGCCGATCGGCGTATTGATCTCGTGCGCCACCCCGGCGACGAGCGCGCCAAGCGAAGCCAATTTTTCGGCCTGGACGAGGTTCTGCTGGGCTTCGCGCAGCTCCTGGAACGCCGCTTCAGCAGCATCCTTCGCGGCAACCAGCTCGGCCTCGATCCGGCGACGCTCATTGATCGGCGTGACCATCGCCAGCACCGCACCCGCCCCCTCGAACAACATCCGCCGCGCCGAGATCACCGCCCAGGTCGGGTCCCCGACGGCGTCGCGGCAGGACACGGCGAACTCGCTGGCGACGCCGGCGGTGGCGATGCGCGCCAACAACGTCTCGCGATCGTCGGGTGCGAGCCACCTCTTCAAGCCGTCGCCATCCCCCAGTCGGACCCCGAGCAATGCCGTCGCCGACGGGTTCACATGGAGAAGCCTCTGGTCGGTCTCGCGCCAGACTAGCAAAGGTACGGGAATGCTCTCGATCAGCGTGCGCTGTGCCTCGGCAGCCCGGCTTCGCCCGATCATTTCCTGTTCGCGGATATTTTCGCTGTAGAGCCGGCCGAGCATGGCGTTGAAGGTCTCGATCAGCTCGCCGACCTCGTCGCGCCCCTTCCAGTCGGCACGCAGGCTGTAGTCGTTGCTCTCGCGCACCCGGCGGGCGATTCCGGCCAGCAGTCCGATCGGTGTCGCGATGCTCCCGGCGACGACGAGCACGAGCACGAGCGTCGACGCCAGCAACATGCCGCCCAAGGCCAGATGCGTGTAGGTGCGCTGGCGGGTCGCCGCAATCCTCTCGGCGAGGAGGTGATCGAGTTCCTGGATGCTCCGCCGCCACGGTTCATCGCCGGCGCGCGCAGCCAGGTCGAGCTGGGCAAGCACTGCCTTGCGGTCACTGTCGGTTACGATCGCGCGGTCGATGATGGTCGCGAGCGACGCCTGAGGGGGGATCAGACGGATAACAAGGTCGCGGAACACGGGATCGATCGCCCGCCGCAAGCTGCCGTCGCGGCTGCCCCGATATCCCGCCTCGAGATTGGCGTCGAGGTCGCGGATGACATCGCCGAGCCGCCCGACGAGGCCGCTGAGGGCGGCTTGCTGCCGCGGCGTCAGCGCGACCGCGTGGCTGCGGGTCCGGGCCTGCGGGATCGACTGCACGCAGTCTTCCAGGTCGAACAGCGTCGCCATGAGTTCCGGCATTTCCAGTACTGACACCGACATCGCGTAGTAGGAGTCGAGCTTTGGGTCGAGGATCAGGTTGGAGTCGTCGCCTATGCGCTGAATAAGGGTTCTCAGGCCGGTAATCGCGGTCCTGGCGTCACGTCGGTCGGGCGCGGCGCCGTCTGCCACCGCGCGATCGAGCGCGCCGACCACGTGCGGCAGCACGGTGTCGATCTGCAGCGCGCGGCTTTTGGTGGAATCGAAGCGCTCCAACTGCCGCGACGCGGCGGTGATCCGGTCGATCGAGCTTCGCAACTGCTCGGTCTCATGAACGGCACCGGATATCGAGACGGTCGCGACGAACGCGTTCTCGATCGGAATCAGATAGGCGACGCCCAATCGCTCCCGACCGGCGAAATCGATAGAGATATTCGCCTCCCGCAACACGACAGCGGCGAGATAGACCGCCGTAACCATGTCGAGGAGGAAAATCGCCAGGAGCTTATGGGAAACGCGCAGCCTAGGCATTGCCGGCAAACGCGTTGCGCGATCGCGCTGCCGGTCGGCACGGCCCCTGGCCGATGCCTCCCGCGCGATCGCCTCGGTTCACCAACCGCCGCGGGTCAGCCACTCTTCGACCTGGTCGAGCCGATCGACGCCCCAGAACGGCTCGTCATCGACGAAGACATAGGGCGAGCCAAAGACTCCGCGCGCGATCGCTTCATCCACGGCCGTCTTCAGAATATTCTTCACCTCGAGATCCTGGATGCCCGCCATGACGGCATCGCCATCGAAACCCGCGGCTTCGGCGATCTCGCCAATATGTTCGACCGGGCAGATGTCTCGGCCCTCGGCGAAGGCGGCGTGGAAAATCGCCTTGGCCAGTCGCACCGCTGCAACCGGATCCTGGCGTTGGATCAGATAGAAGGCGCGGCACGCGGTCACTGTGCCAAACGGAAACTGCGCCGGCATCTTCAACGGCAGGTCGAGAAGCCGGGCGAACCTGGCGATGTCGCGATGAAAATACTCGGATTTCAGTGGCACGAGTGCGATTGGCACGACCCCGGAGACCTTGAAGATGGCCCCAAGCAGTATCGGCCGCCATCGCACGGTGATGCCGTGGCGCTGGCCGAGCGCATCGATTCGGGTGCTCGCGAAATATCCGTACGGAGACGAGAAGTCGAAGTAGAAATCGATCTGGCGCGGCATTAACCCTTCCTCCCGGGATCGGACCAGTTCGTCGTCGGTCTCCGGCAACCGCGCCCTCCCGGCCTCATGCCATCAAAAGGTACATGGATGAGGGGCGCGACGGGAGTCTCTATCGCGGTTGCGCCGGCGTGGGCCGGCCCGGGGCGCCTAAGTGCCCCCGCGCGACCAAGCTACCATGCCGGGATTGCCGATCAATGTCAGGCCCGTTCCGCGAGAGGCCGCGATGCGTTCTGCGCGTCGCAGACCGCGACCGACGCCATGTTGATCAAGCCCCGAACCGTAATGGAGGGCGTAACGATATGGGCGGGTTGCGCCGCGCCCAGCAGCATGGGGCCGATGGCGAGACCATCGCCCAGCGCCTTGAGGAGGTTCAGCGCGATATTGGCGGCGTCGAGCGACGGCATGATCAGGAGATTGGCCTGACCGGTCAGGCGTGAATTGGGAAACAGCCGCTCCCGCATCGTCGGCGAGAACGCCATATCGGCATGCATTTCCCCCTCGACTTCCAGTTGGGGAGCCCGTGCCCTGATCATCGTCAGCGCCTCGCGCATCCGTCGTGCCGACGGCGAATCGGCGCTGCCGAAATTCGAATGCGACAGCAGCGCGATCTTCGGCTCGACGCCGAAATGGCGCACGGCCTCGGCGGCCTGCAGGGTCATTTCGGTGAGCTCGACCGCGCTCGGCTCGCCTACGACATAGGCGTCGCACAGGAAATACGTCCCCGTCGGCAAGACCATCCCGGACAACGCGAACGGCGTGGCCGTCCCCGGCTTCAAGCCGATCACATCGACGATATGGGTGAGGTGACGATGGAACTGTCCTACAGCACCGCACAGCATCGCATCGGCTTCACCGCGCCGCAGCATGAGGGCAGCGATCACGCTCGTCGAGGCGCGGACCACATTGCGCGCGTAATCCGGAGAGACGCCCTTGCGCTCCATGAGGCTGTGATAGAGCTTCCAGTACTCCGGGTAACGCGGATCATCCTCGGGATCGCAGAGCTGAAACTGCTCGCCGATGCGCATCGACAGGCCGAGCCGCTCGATCCTGCGGGTCACGACCTCGCGGCGACCGATCAGGATCGGGCGGGCGGTGCCGTCGACGATGACGCCCTGAACCGCGCGCAACACGCGCTCATCCTCGCCCTCGGCGAAGACCAGGCGTCGCGGGTCCTGGCGGGCACGCTCGAATAAGGGTTTCATGACCAGGCCTGAGCGGAACACGAACTGCTCGAGCCGGTGACGATAGGCATCGAAATCGGTGATCGGCCGGGTCGCGACCCCGCTATCCATCGCCGCCTTGGCCACTGCCGGGGCCAAGGTCGTAATGAGCCGCGGGTCGAACGGCTTCGGGATCAGATAATCGGGCCCGAAGCTCAGCTCGATATCGCCGTAAGCCGCCGCCACGACGTCCGAGGCCTCGGCCATCGCGAGGTCGGCGAGCGCTTCGACGCAGGCGATCTTCATCGCCTCGTTGATCGTCGTCGCACCAACGTCGAGAGCGCCGCGGAAGATGTAGGGAAAGCACAGAACGTTGTTGACCTGATTGGGGAAGTCGGAGCGCCCGGTCGCGATGATCGCATCGGGACGTACCGCGCGCGCCGCGTCCGGCGCGATCTCCGGGGTTGGATTGGCGAGCGCCATGATGATCGGTCGCGCCGCCATCTGGCTCAGCAGTTCCGGCTTCAGGACGTTCGGCGCCGAGAGGCCGAGAAAAACATCGGCGCCCGAGATCACGTCGCCGAGCGTGCGCGCGTTGGTATCCTTGGCGTAGCGATCCTTGCGCGGGTCCATTTCCTCGATCCGGCCGCGGTAGACGACCCCGTAGCGGTCGGTGACCCAGATGTTCTCCACCGCCGCTCCCATGTCGACCAGCAGATCGAGACAGGCAAGCGCGGCGGCGCCGGCGCCCGAGACGACGAGCTTGATCTGATCGAGCTGCCGGCCAGTCAGGCGCAACGCATTGCGGATGGCGGCGGCGACGATGATGGCGGTGCCGTGCTGGTCGTCGTGGAACACCGGGATTTTCATCCGCTTGCGCAACGCCGCCTCGATCTCGAAGCATTCCGGCGCCTTGATGTCCTCGAGATTGATCCCGCCGAAGGTCGGCTCGAGCGCCGCGACGACATCGATGAAGCGCTGCGGGTCAAGGGCGTCGACCTCGATATCGAAAACGTCGATGCCGGCGAACTTCTTGAACAGGACGGCCTTGCCTTCCATCACCGGCTTCGAGGCCAACGGGCCGATCGCGCCGAGACCCAGCACTGCCGTGCCGTTGGTGATGACCGCGACGAGGTTGCCGCGCGCCGTAACTGTCGAGACTTCCGCCGGATCCTCGACGATCGCCATACAGGCCTCGGCGACGCCCGGCGAATAGGCGAGCGCGAGATCCCGCTGATTGGCGAGCGGCTTCGTCGCGACGATCGCGATTTTGCCGGGTACGGGAAATCGATGGTATTCGAGCGCACTGTCGCGCAGATGGTCGGACATCGCCGTCTCTCCTCTTGCCGAAGGTCATCCCGGTACAGGATGACTCGGAAAACCCGAAGAGCGGGGCGAGCCAATGGCGGGGCCAGCGGGCATCCGATCGGCGACGATCTTCTGTCGCGGCCGAACACGCGCGGCTCGGCTACAGGGCTCTTCCTACGAAAAGCAAGAGAGTAAGTGGTGCGGTCGAGAAGACTCGAACTTCCACAGGGTTTCCCCCACAGCGACCTCAACGCTGCGCGTCTACCAATTCCGCCACGACCGCACATCCGTGTAAGGGGCCGACTGGCCGACCCCCGAAAAGCAGGGGCGTTCGATAGCAAATACACTGCCGCTTTGGCAAGCACTTCCGCGCCCTTGGCTCCCGTGCGTAAATCGCGGTAGCAAATTCGCAAAATCCCGGAGACACCGGATTCGCGACGACGACAAGGTGGCAGCAGTGATCGAACGTGAATGGCGCATCTCGGACGAGCCGGTCGGCTATGCCGAAGCCGTGGCCGAGATGGAGGCGAGAGTCGCCGCGATTCGGATCGGCGCGGCGCCCGAGCTCGTCTGGCTGCTCGAGCATCCGCCACTCTACACCGGCGGGACCAGCGCCAAACCGGCCGATTTGCTCAACCCGCGGAATTTCCCGGTCCACGCATCAGGTCGGGGGGGGCAATACACCTATCACGGACCCGGGCAACGGGTCGGCTACGCCATGATCGACCTGAAGCATCGCGGGGCCGACGTCCATCGCTACGTCGCTGATCTCGAAGAATGGCTGATCCAGACGCTCGCGCGCTTCAATGTCCGGGGCGAACGGCGCCAGGGCCGCGTCGGGATCTGGGTCGCGGAGACTGACGGGCGGGAGAACAAGATCGCCGCGATCGGCGTGCGGATTCGCCACGGCATCACCTTTCACGGCGTCGCTCTCAACGTCGACCCCGACCTGTCGCATTTCGACGGGATCATCCCGTGCGGAATCCGTGAGCATGGCGTCACGTCGCTCGCGGCCCAAGGCATCCTGGTCACGATGCCGGAGGTCGATTGCGCGCTGAAGGCGGCGTTCGAAGAGGTTTTCTGAGGATTACGGCGTCGCGCAAGACGGTTTGCGCAAGATGGCGTCGACGAGACTGCCGCAAGGCACCCGCATCCAGCTGCGCTCGCCCTCGACATAGGGCAACACGTAAATCGGCACGCCGCCGGCGAACAGCCCGATCGCGTTGCCTTGCTCGGCCGCGGAGACCGGAGAGCCCTGGCTCTCGTTCAAGACGATCGCGAACACCCGAATGCCGGCCGCCCGCAGGACACCGAGGGCCGTGAGCGTATGGCTGATCGTGCCGACATAGGTGCCGGCGACGAGAATTGCGGGAATCGAAAGGGCGGACACCCAGTCGAGAACGGTATGAAGGCGGTCGACAGGCGCCATGACACCCCCGATTCCTTCAACCAGGATCAGATCCTCCGGGCCGCGCAGCGCCTCTTTGGTGAAATCCACGACCGCGCCATAGGGAACCTCGCGACCCTCCCCGGCCGCGGCGAGATACGGAGCAACCGGCTTCGTGTAGCGCCAGGGCGAGATGTCATTGACAGCCTCGAGCTCCGGGGCCTTGCCGACCGCCTGCACCAGCACACCCGGGTCGCTGTCGCGGAGCTCGTTTTCGGCAAAGCCGCTCGCTACCGGCTTATAGGCCCGAACGGTTCGTCCGGCCCGTGTCGCCGCATGAGCGATCGCAGCGGATACGAAGGTCTTGCCAATTCCGGTTCCCGTCCCGGTGACAAACAATCTGCTCATGCGCTCTCCCATCCGCGTTCGATTGGCGGTTTTCCCGATCGCGGCCGGCGCCATTCGCCGGGCCACGTCCAGAGACGCCTACCGAGGCTACGTCTCTTGCAGGTTTATTTCTCTATTTCTTCCGACCGAGCGTCAAATGAGGAATTTCTCGGGCCGCCGCGTCCGATTCGCATGCAGACCAGCCATGCCTCCGA
>CAIUCF010000598.1 GCA_903897565.1 uncultured Rhodospirillales bacterium
CACGCCGTCATAGCCCCAGCTCCGCCGCCCCGGAAAATCGCCGATCGGCATCAGCTCGATCACCGTGTAGCCGGCCGCAGCAAGCGCCGGCAGCCGCGACGCCAGCCCAGCGAAGCTGCCCTCCGGGGTCGCGGTGCCGACATGGATTTCGCAGATGATGGCTTCGTGCCACGGACGGCGGCCGGCGAAGCCCGGCGCCGGCGTGCGGCCGCACACCATACTCCAATCGAAGACGTCGTCGCTCTGCAGCCGCGACGCCGGATCCGGCACTCGACGGCCGTCAGCCTCGAAGAGGTAGTGCTGACCGACGCCGACACCGGAAATGAAAACCTCGAAGAAGCCGTCGTCCCGGCCCGCCATCAGATGCCGGGATTCATCGCCGAGGACCACCGCAACAGAGGTCGCGCTAGGGGCCCAGAGGCGAAAAGTGACCCCCTGAGCATCCGCCAGGGGGCCGAACCATGTCGTAGCTGTCGTTTGCGTCATTCGAACTCCATCGGGTGGCGGGAAAGATATCCGGCTGACTCTGACGAAGTGCCGATCTTCGGGACGCTCGAAAGGCTCCCTCAGGCGCCCGAGCCGTGGCGATCCTCGCCGCGGCTGCGGCTCTTGCCTGCCTTCTCCGCACGCTTAAGCTCGGCAGCCTCGGGACCATCGACGGCCTTCTGGGCCTCGCGGGCCTTTTCCTTGACCCGGCCGGACTTCGCGAACTTCTCGGTCTCGGCGTTATAGGCGCGAGCGGCGGTATAGCTGCCCTCGCCCTCATTCTCGGAGGGGTGTTCCGTCTGGAGGTCCCCGAAGAGCTCTGTCTCCGCCTTCAACCAATGATCGAGGTCACGGCCATCAGGCTGACCGTCCTCGAGCCATTTCTGGTGGGCACGATCACGGATATGCTGTTCGCGTTGATCGGTCATTTTGCACGTTCTCCCTCTGCCCTCGGGCAATTTCAAAAATCCCCCGGCTAGGACGCCGAGATCGCGGCCACTAGACTGTTCAGCGATCCGGGGACATGGACGAAACCCGCGATACGGGGTCGGGTTCCCCGCGGGTTCAGGCGCAGCTATGCGGCCGGAACGGCTTGCGGGTCCTGGACGTCGATATCGTTCTGTTCGTCGACGACGACGTCGTTGGTCAGTACCTTGAGGGTGTCGACGACGGTTTCCGCCTTCGCCAGCGCCCCACGATTGACGAAAAGTACGAGGGACCTGCGCTTCAAGGTGAAGACGTCGCCGCTGCCGTAGAAGCCCTCGCCCTGCGGCAGACCATCTGCATTCGCAGTATCGATCAGCGGTTGCCAATTGAACGCCGCCGCAAGCTCCGGCAGTTGAAACGGGATATCCTCGTAATAGGCGTTCATCATCACCAGGAAGCTGTCGTCGAGATCGCGCTGGCCGCCCTTGGTATAGAACTCGCCGGCGGCGCCGTTGAGGACGTAGCCGAAGCAGAGTGCGAAGGAATTCTGCCACTCGTCATCGCCGTGTTCGCGACCGTCCGGCGTGATCCAGGTGATATCCTTCAGCCCGTCCGAAGAGACGACCTCGCCGAGGAAAAAGCGCGGACGCGAGAATACCCTGTGATCGCGACGGATCCGGATCAGCCGACGCGTGAACTCCCGCAACTCTTCGTCTTCCGGGCGCAGGTTGGTCCAGTCGACCCAGGAGAGTTCGTTATCCTGGCAATAGGCGTTGTTGTTGCCACGCTGCGAGCGGCCCTGTTCGTCGCCGGCCACCAGCATGGGAACCCCAAGCGAGAGCAGCAAAGTCGCGAGCAGGTTGCGCTTCTGCCGCGCCCGCAGGGCGATTACGTCCGGGTCTTCGGACTCGCCTTCCGCCTCGCAGTTCCAGGAGAAATTGGCGTCGTGGCCGTCGCGATTCTCCTCGCCATTCGCGTCGTTGTGCTTGTCGTTGTAGGAGACGAGGTCGTGCAGGGTGAAACCGTCATGGGCGGTAATGAGGTTGATCGACGCCCAGGGCCGCCTGCCGTTGTGATCGAAGATGTCGGACGACCCGGCAACCCGGCTCGCCATATCGGGAAGCAAGCCGGTGTCGCCGCGCCAGAATCGCCGCGTCGTGTCGCGAAACGAGGCATTCCACTCCGCCCAGCCAGGAGGAAAGCCGCCCAGCTGGTAGCCGTCCGGTCCGATATCCCAGGGCTCGGCGATCATCTTGAC
>CAIUCF010000599.1 GCA_903897565.1 uncultured Rhodospirillales bacterium
CCGCTTCGGCTTTCGTCAGGGCGACCGAGCGATCCTGTTGTTCGCCGACCTGATGCGCCAGCATTTCGATAGCCGGGACTTCTTTCTCGGCCATATCGGCGGCGATGATTTCTTCATGGGCGGGCGCAATCTCTGTGCCCAGACGGTCGCGAGCCTGATTACGGAGTTTCTCGCCCGCTTCGCTGCAGACGCGGCCAATTTCTACGATACCGAGACCCAGGCAATCGGCTTCACCATCGCCGCCGATCGCCAGGGCGCTATGCGGGAAATTCCGCTGCTCTCGGCGAGCTGCGCGCTGCTGAACCTCCCGCTCGGTGCGCGGCTGGCAACGCCCGACAGCGTGTCGGCGACCCTCGCCGACCTGAAGAAGCTGGCAAAAGCGGCGCCCTCCAAGCTTGTGCAACGTACGCTGGCGTGATCGGGCGCGTGACGCAGGTCAAGACATCGCACTCCGCGCTGGTCTAGGTTAGAGTGGGAAGGGGAATTGCGCCGGGCAGCGCGTTCCTCACTCGTTCCGCCGGCCATCGTGCCGGAAGTTGCCTGCTATGGGTCGTCGATGGAAAGTCCGTATGAAATTCTCGGCGTCAAGCCGACCGCGACGGAGGCGGAGATTCGCTCCGCCTATCGCAAGCTCGCGAAAAAGCACCACCCGGACCACAATCCCGGGAATGCCGAGGCTGAGGAGCGCTTCAAGAAGATCTCCAGCGCCAACGCCATCCTGTCCGATGCCGATAAGCGGGCGCGCTTCGACCGCGGCGAAATCGACGCCAGCGGTGCGGAGCGCCCGCAGGAACGACAATACTATCGCGACTTCGGCGAAGATGGCGGCAGGGCGAAATACCGCTCGGACGTCCATTTCGATCCCGACGACCTCGAATCGATTTTTGCCCACGCCTTTCGCGGTCGCCAGGCCGGGGGCTTCGAAATGCGAGGTGAGGATATCCGCTACAGCCTGACGGTCGATTTCCTCGACGCAGCCAAGGGCGCAGTCAAGCGGCTTTCCCTGCCTGACGGGCGGACCCTCGACGTGACGATCCCGGCCGGCCTCACCGATGGTCAGGCGCTCCGTCTGAAGGGCCAGGGCATGCCCGGCCGCGGCAAGGCGCCGGCAGGGGACGCACTGGTTCAGGTGACCGTGGCGCCGCACCGCTTCTTCAGGCGAGACAAGAACGATATTCTGGTCGAGGTGCCGGTCACCCTGCAGGAAGCGGTGCTGGGCGCGCGGATTACGGTGCCGACTATCACCGGGGCCGTAACGCTCACCGTGCCGGCCGGCTCCGGCAACGGTACGACCTTGCGGATCAAGGGCAAGGGCATCGGCGACGGCCACCAACTGGTGACCTTGAAGGTCGTGCTGCCCAAGGAGTCCGAACCGGAACTCGCGCGCTTTCTCGAGAGCTGGAAGCCGGAGCATCCGCAGGATCCGCGCCGCGGCATGGAGGTACCATGATGCAGATCGAGACAGTGGTCGGCCTGTTTCCCGACCTTGGACATAGCGAACTGGTTTCCTGGATCGAGCAGTCCTGGGTTCAGCCCGAAATCATCGACGCCGGTATCTGGCAATTCCACGACATCGACATCGCCCGGGTGCGTCTGATCTACGACCTCCGTCGCGAGATCGGCACGCCCGAGGACCAGGTGCCGCTGGTGCTGTCGCTTCTGGACCAGGTGTATGAGTTGCGGAGCATCGTGAAAGCGGTCTCTCGCGCCGTCATGACCTTGCCGCCGGAGTCGCGCGACCTCGTCGCAGCCGCCTTGCGAGGCGAGGACGACTGACGAAGTCGAGGGGAAAGCAGCGCGGCTGCCTTCCCCTTCGTTGCCTAGAGCAGACCGTAGACGTCGTAGCCGACTTCCAGCTTGGCGAGATCGGCCTCGCCGATGCCGAAGCATTGGATTCGGTTGAGCCAGAGATAATCCGGATGCGCGGTGCGGAAGCGCGGCGCGGTGCGGATCTTGGCGCCCGTCGCCATCTTGCCGGCGAGAAAATTGGCGTAGCCGTCAGGCCCCATATCGATGAAGCCGTTGTAGCGCACGTCGATCAAGGCGCCGTCATGGGTGGTGATGGTCGCGATGACATTGAGCAGCAGCATGCCGTCGGTGCGCAGGGTGGCGTAGTCGCCGCCCATGGCGTTGATCTTCCCCTTGACGCGCGGCCCGGTAACCGCACCGCCGGTGACCGAGAAGTTCAGGGGGATGCCGTCCGGCCCGGGGCCGATGACCTCGGGCGGTGCGACAGTGGCCGTGTACGAGAACAGGTGCTCGGTTTCGTATTTGAACATGAGGAATTCCTTCAGGTTGGGGCTGTTACTCGGCCGCGAGCGGGCGGTGATAGCGCTCGGTCCGCTCGACCATCCGGCCGGGCAGGGCGCCCGTCGCCTGATCGTTGCGGCAGATGACTTCGCCGGACACGATGGTCGCGACGTATCCCTTGGCACTCTGCATCAGCCGGCGGCCATTCGAAGGCAGGTCCGAGACCATGCGCGGGGCATGGAGTTCGAGGCGATCGAAGTCGATGACATTGACGTCGGCCTTGAGCCCGACCACGAGGCGGCCGCGATCGCTCATGCCCATCATCGCCGCCGGCCGCGACGTCATCGACGCGATGATGGTCGGCAGCGGAATGCGGGCCGATTGGCGGTCGCGCGCCCAGTGGGTCATCATGAAGGTGGTGTAGGTGGAATCGCAGATCGTGCCGTAATGCGCGCCGCCATCGCCGAGCGCGGGAACGGTGTTGGGGTGCTCGAGCATCGTCAGCACGTCGTCGAGATTCTGATTCTCGTAATTGGTCGCCGCCAGCAGCAGCAGGGCGTGGCCGTCCTGCTCGAGCAGCAGGTCATAGGCGACCTCTTCCGGCGTGACGCCACGGGCTTTGGCCAGGGCGAGAATGCTCTGTGATGGCGACGGCTCATAGTTCGGCACCAGGCCGAGCGGGTACATCGCCGCGTAGCGACGCGCCACGGTGAAGAAAAATTGCTCGCGGGCTTCCGGTTCTTCGCCGAGGATCTGTGCCTTGACCTCGGGTTTGCGCATCTCGGCGACACGCTCGGCGAGCGGCAGCTCAGCCAGCTTGCAGTAGGTCGGGTAGGCGCTGAACGGGTTGAACGAGGCGTCGAGGCCGAGCAGGATGCCGATCGGCCGCGCCAGGATCTGGCCGGTCACCGGCGGGCCATTGTCGTTGGCCTGCGCCGTCCGCTCCAGCAGGTCGCGCCAACCGTCCTTGTCGTAATAGATCTGGAACAGGCTGTAGGATAGGGGCGAGCCGGTCGCCGCGGCGACCCTCTGGAACATCTCGAAATCCGGCACCGGATTTTCCAGCGCGAAGATCGCCTGGATTACGCCGCCGCCGGCGTCTTCCATGCCCTGCGCGATCGCGGTGTACTCGGCTTCGACCGAGTGCGCGCTGGGGATGACGACGCCGTCATTCGACATGTGGAAGATGTTACGGGACGAGCCGAAGCCCAGCGCCCCAACTTCGATTGCCTCGCGCATCAGCCGCCGCATCTCTTTTAAATCGGCTTCGGTCGCGGCCGAGCCGTCGATGGCCCGGTTGCCCATGACATAGAAACGCAACGCCGAATGCGGCAGCTGCACGGCGAAGTCGATATCGTGCGGCCGGCTCTTGAGCGCCGCGACATATTCCGGGAACGTCTCCCAATCCCAGGGCAGGCCCTCGGCGAGCACTACCTCCGGCATGTCCTCGACGCCCTCGAGCAGTTTGATGAGCTGGGGGCGATCCTGGGGGCGGCAGGGCGCGAAGCCGACGCCGCAATTCCCGGTCACCACGGTGGTGACGCCGTGGGAGGAGGAGGGCGAGACTTGGCTCGCCCAGATCAGCTGGCCATCGTAATGGGTGTGGACGTCGATGAAGCCCGGCGTGACGATCTTGCCGGTCGCGTCGATTTCCTCGCGGCCGCGCTCTGCTACCTGGCCGATCGCGACGATCTTGCCGCCGGCGATCCCGACATCGCCGAGATATGGCGCGCCGCCGAGCCCGTCGAGGATGGTGCCGCCGCGGATTACCAGATCAAGCGTGTTGCTCATGACCGTTCTCTCCCGTGAATAGCCAGGCGAGGTTGATGTCCCCACCATGGAATCGTCAGCGTCGGATATCATCCGAACTTTTGCTTGTCCGCCAATTTGCCCTGTTTGGCCGCGCGCGTCGCCTGGAAATATCGGATGCGCAATAGATCGGAGGCGGATCCGGAAGATCGCTGACCCCGAAAATCAAAAGGCGGCACCGCAGTACCGCCTTTCATTGCCGACGATTGTGATGGGCGAATAATTACGCCGTCGCGCGCCGTCTCCGGCCGCGCGCGGCCAGCGAGCCGATCCCGAGCAGCGCCGCGGCGAACATTGGCAGCGCGCCCGGGAGAGGGACTGCGGAGATCGCATCGGTCGTCACGACGACATTGTTGATGCCGAAGCCCTCGTCATTCCAGGCCTGGTTCGAGTTGCCGATGAAGTCGAGCGTCAGGCCGGCCGCGGAATCGACCAATTGCTGGGTGAACGAATAGGTGACCGCACCGTCGAAATAGCCGCCATAACCGAAGGCATTCGGGTCAATCGCGACCGCGCCTGCGTCTCCGGGACTGCCCGCGACCGGGTATGACTGCGTATTGCCGGGGAAGCCGAAGGTGTAGTTGGTGACCGTGGTGCCGTCGACTTTGAACGTGAAGGCATCGGGACCGTAACCGCCGGTATCGCCGTCGAGGCTTCGCAAGGCGTAGAGGTCATAGCTCACGGTTACGTTCGAGTGCGGGGCAAGGCCCGTCAGGTTGAGTTGCGCGTCCGCGCCCTGCGTCAGGATGCCGATGAAGCTGAGCCCGTTCGGTGCCGTAATGACACCTGCCGAGTTGGGGTTGCCCTGTGCACCGGTCACGGTGAAGCCCGGCGCGGTCAGGGTACTGAAATTACTGCTGTAGACGACGCCGGCGAAGGCCGGCCCGGATGCCGCGAGCAAGGCAATGCCTGAGACGGCGACGAGAAGATGTTGTTTCATAAGGTGCTCCCTTCCGTCTTTTTCGAGGTCGCCGGTGGAGCGTTCGAGCGCACCTTGGTCGGGTCCGGGACCGAGCGTCTTAACGTTACATTAATCATACGTTTGGAGCAAGGGTCCCGCTACCTGGGTCCGTAACCTCGAGGCCTGCACACGAGGCGGACATATGCTGCGACAGCAACACCCGAGCAGCGGCTTCTCACGCGTGGTGGCCCATCGCCGAGCGGATCGGGTAATGACTCGGGTAGGGCGCTCGTCGCAAGTCGGGTTTGCCGAGCACGTCGGTGTGGCCGTGGCCGCTGCCGTGTCCGTTGCTGCCGGGTTTGGCCGACGCGGACGTGGCCAGGCCCGTCGTGACGCAAAAGATCAGCACGAGCAGCTGTAGCGCATGTCGCGGCGCGGAGACTGTCTGTAGTCGAGTTCTTGGCCCACCTTCGCTCACGTGCCGCCTATGACCGCTGGGGGTTGTCGCACTGCCCCGTCGCTGGGGTCGGCCGCTACGATGCCGGGAACGTCCTCGCTGTGCAACGCCGGACCTGCCGGGCATCGTCAGCCGCGGGCGCTAACGGCAGGGACCGGCGCCGGCCGAGATCTGGTTCGAGGTCGTCAATCCGCCGGCCGCAGCGCCGGCAACGCCACCCACGGCGGCACCTGCCAGGGGATTGCCGCCGACGGCGCCGATGACGGCACCGCCGGCGGCGCCCAGGGCTGCACCGGTCGCGGCACGGCAGGCGGGAGTCTCACCGCAGGCGGTGAGACCAAGGGCGAGTGTCGCGATGACACAGATAGCTACGAGTGGGCGCATGTGGAGAACACCTTCAACCCTGGGACATGGCTTGGATGGGAGCGCACTGTGCCGAACTTCAGTGGGGGTGATCGCCATGGGTACGGACATGGCCGTAACCGGGGCCGCCGCGGGGGCGGAAGTGGCGGCCGTCATCACGATGCCAATGGCGGCCACGATCGGCGTATAAGAAAACGTTACGCCGCCAGTACCCGTCGGTTACCGGGCCGTAGTACC
>CAIUCF010000600.1 GCA_903897565.1 uncultured Rhodospirillales bacterium
CCGTGGGGCGACGCCGGGCATGGCAGGGGCATGGATCCCCGCCTGCGCGGGGATGACGGAAGAGGAGTCGCAGGGACCGTTGCAAACCCCCATCACGCTCACGCGCGCCGCCAGATCGTGCCCTGGGGGCCGTCGTCGAGGATGATGCCCGCTTCGGTCAGCTCGCGGCGCAGGCGGTCGGCTTGCGTGAAATCGCGGGCGAGGCGAGCCTCGACGCGGGCGGCGACCAGGGCGTCGACCGCGGCATCGTCAAGGCCTTGCGCGCCCTCGGGCCGCCAGCGGAACCAGACTTCCGGATCGGCATCAAGGAAGCCCAGCAGCGCCGCGCTCGCCAGCAGTTCGCCCTTGGCGACGGCCTGATCCTGCTCGCCTTTGGCCTTGTTGAGCGCGGTGACCTGCTCGTGCAGCACCGCTTGGGCCAGCGGCGTGTTGAGATCGTCCGAGAGCGCCGCCAGCACGGCGGGCGTCTCCGGCACCACCGGCGCGATATCGGCGACGGCGCGCAAGGCCGTGTAGCAGCGGTCGAGCGAGGCCTTGGCCTGTTTGACGCGCTCGGCGGTCCAGTCGATCGGGTCGCGGTAATGCGCGCTCAGCATCGCCCAGCGCAGCGCCTCGCCGGGATGCTGCCTGATGAGGTCGTGGACGATCAGGACATTGCCGATCGACTTCGACATCTTCTCGCCTTCGACCTCGACGAAGCCGTTATGCATCCAGACATTGACGAAAGGCTCGCCGCCATGGGCGCAGACGCTCTGCGCGATCTCGTTCTCGTGATGGGGGAAGATCAGGTCGATGCCGCCGCCATGGATGTCGAAATGCGTCCCCAGATGTTGCTCGCTCATCGCCGAGCATTCGATATGCCAGCCCGGCCGGCCGCGACCCCAGGGGCTGTCCCAGCCGGGTTGGTCGGGGCTCGACGGCTTCCACAGCACGAAATCGCCGGGCGCCTGCTTGTAGGGCGCGACCTCTACGCGGGCGCCGGCCAGCATGTCGTCCTGCGAGCGCCGCGACAGGCTGCCGTAATCGGCCATCTTCGCGACCGAGAACAGGACATGGCCCTCCGCGGCATAGGCATGGCCGGAGGCGATCAGCTGCGCGATCATCGCGATCATGCCGCCGACATGGGCGGTGGCGCGCGGCTCGATCGTCGGCAACAGGCAGTGCAGCGCCGCCATGTCGGCGTGGAAGGTCGCGGTGGTGCGTTCGGTCAGGGTGGCGATGTCTTCGCCATTGGCGCGCGCGGCGTCGATGATCTTGTCGTCGATATCGGTGATGTTGCGGGCGTAGACGACGTGCTCCTCGCCATAGACGTGCCGCAGCAGGCGGAACAGCTGGTCGAACACCACCACGGGCCGGGCATTGCCGATATGGGCGTAGCTGTAGACGGTCGGGCCGCAGACATAGAGCCGCACGCGATCCGGATCGATCGGCTGAAAGAGGTCTTTCCTGCGGGTGAGCGTGTTGTAGAGGCTGAGCGACACGTAAATTCCAGTTCTGGGGCGACGGCCAAGCCCCGTTTATGAATTCATGCGGGCGGCGCGTCCATCATTGTATGCGCGGCAACGCGCGTGCCGGAACTTCGAGGGGTGGTGAGCTGTTGTTGGGCTCGGCGGCGCCTGCCGTTTCTCCGGTGTCTTCGCCGACGCCGGATCCCCCTACCCTTCCAAATCGAGGTACCTATATATGTCTAGATATGCGTTGCTGGCCGCATCGGCCCTGCTCATCGTCGCGAATTCGGGGGGTGTTGCCCATGCGGAGGACTACGATCATCGCCTCGGCGAATTGCATAACGCCTGTGAAGCCGGCAATCGCGGGGCTTGCGTGAAGTTCGGGATCATCCTCGGCAAGCACGAGGAACACCAGGCCGAATGGCGGCACAATCATCCGGAATGGTACTGGTACGAGCATTGAGCGAAACGCCGCTTCCGGAGCTCATCAATCAGATCAGGGCGTGCCGCCTTTGCGCCGAGACGCTGCCGCTGGGCCCGCGCCCGGTGGTCCGGGTCGGCGACCCTGCGGCACGCATCCTGATCATTGGCCAGGCGCCCGGGCGCAAGGTCCACGAGACCGGCATCCCCTGGAACGACGCCTCCGGCGACCGGCTGCGGCTCTGGCTCGGCGTCGATCGCGAGACTTTCTACGACGAGAGCCGGATCGCCATCATGCCGATGGGCTTCTGCTATCCTGGCACCGGCCCGAGCGGCGACCTGCCGCCGCGGCTCGAATGCGCGCCGGCCTGGCATGACCGCATCCTCGCCCATCTGCCGAATATCGAGCTGATCCTGCTGATCGGCCAATACGCCCAGACCCGCTATCTCGGCTTCGGGCGTCAGGCCTCGCTCGGCGCCACCGTCCATGCCTGGCGCAGCTATATCGACCGCGGGTTGCTGCCGCTGGTCCACCCTTCGCCCCGCAACCACCGCTGGCTCGCCACCCATCCCTGGTTCGAAGCCGAGGTGGTGCCGGCGCTACGGGAGATGGTGGCGGGGATGATATGAGATGATGGGAATTCAGGCCAATGCAGCGAAGGCGCACCGCGTTATAGGCTGATCATCGGACCGCTATAATGACGCGTACGGGCGGGTGGAACTTTCACGACCGGCGGGACCCGCCCGGCTGGAAGAGATGGAGGAGCTACCAGCTTGGGTATCGGAACATCAGGCGCGTCCAAGTCCGGAAGTTGCAGCGCCTCAAGATCGGCCTTCGCAAGGGACAGCTCCGACCAGGGGATAATCACGTCCACGCTGGGTACCCTATCGCCGCATTGGTACTCTTCGCCCATGACTTCTAGACCAGCCTTTACGATAAACCAGTGCGAAGAATCGAGATCGAATCCACAGTAATGCGGTCGATCTTGATAGGTTCTCTCAACAAATAAATGCAGTTTTTTCAAGCTTAATTGCTTTTTTATAAGATCATTATAAGTCATGAGTCGACTTTGTCCTCTTAGATAGATTTTTCCAGCTACGTTGCCATCAGGGTGAGCGCCGCCAAAATTATAGTACTGGTGATAGATTTTGTA
>CAIUCF010000601.1 GCA_903897565.1 uncultured Rhodospirillales bacterium
ACTGGTGCTCTCGAAGGCGGCGTTGGTGTTCCCGCTTATGACGGCGCTCGGCGGCGCGTTGCTGCTGGCCCATAGCCACCAGATTTCCAACGTCAAGGACCAGCTCCTGATCGAGATCACCCACACCCCGCTTGCCCTTGCCGGTGTCACCGCCGGTTGGGGCCGCTGGCTGGAGCTGCGGCTCGACGGCCGCGCCGCCCGCATCGCCGGCTGGGTCTGGCCGTGGGCGATCTTCCTGTGCGGGCTGATCCTGCTGAGCTACCGCGAGATATAGGCGAGCGCGCCGCGGGCTGCCGCGGCGCCGGTCGCCAGCACGCCCTGCAGAAGGTAGCCACCGGTCGGCGCCTCCCAGTCGAGCATCTCCCCGGCGACGAACACGCCGGGAATTGCCCGCAGCATCAGATTGTCGTCGAGTTCCGAGAACGGCACGCCGCCCGCGGTCGAGATCGCGCGGGCGATGCCGCTGGTCGCGATCAGCCGCAGCGGCAGCGCCTTGATCAGGCCGGCAAGTGCCCGCGGCTGCTCCGGCAGCGTATTGCCGCTGACCTCGCGCAGCAGGTTGATCGCGACCGGGGCGAGGCCGGTGGCCTTGCGCAGATGGTTGGCCAGCGACTGGCCGCGGCGCGGCTGTTCCAGCCGGCGCGCGAGTTCGTCGAGACTCAGATCTGGGCGCAGGTCGACGGTGAGATTCGCGGCGCCGTCGCGGGCGATGCCGTCGCGCAAGGCTGCCGAGAGCGCGTAGATCGCCCCGCCCTCGATACCCTCGGTGGTGATCATCGCCTCGCCGGGAATCCGCCAGGTCGCGTAGGACAGGGTGATGTTCTTGAGCGGCTGCCCGGCGAAGCGGTCGCGGAACAGGGCGCTCCAGCCGATGGTGAAGCCGCAATTCGCGGGCTGCAGCGGCGCCACGGCGATGCCGCGGCTCTGGAGATAGGGCACCCAGCCGCCATCGGCGCCGAGCCGCGGCCAGCTGGCGCCGCCGAGCGCGAGGATGGTGATATCCGCGCCGGCGATCCACTGCGTGCCGTCGGCGGCCTGGAACAGCAATGCGCCCCCCGCATCCCAGCCGCGCCACAGGCTGCGCGTGACGATGGTCACGCCGCGCCCGGCGAGCCGGCCGAGCCAGGCGCGCAGCAGCGGTGACGCCTTCATGGCGCGCGGGAACACCCGTCCCGTGGAGCCGACGAAGGTCTCCTGGCCGAGGGACCCGGCCCATTCGCGCATCGCCGTCGGCGAGAAGCTTTCTAGCGCATGGCGCAGCGGCTCTGCGCCAACGCCATAGCGGGTCAGGAACGTCGTGAAAGCCTCGGAATGGGTCAGGTTCAGGCCGCCGCGCCCGGCCATCAGCAGCTTGCGGCCGACGCTCGGCATGCGCTCGTGGAGGGTGACCTTGATCCCCGCGGTGCTCAGGATCTCGGCGGCCATCAGACCGGCGGGGCCGCCGCCGATGACGATGGCGGTGCGGGGCTTGGCGGTTTCGGGGGCGGGGTTCATCGCGCACTCAGGCGGGGCAGGGGCTTCATGGCGCTGGTTGTGCGACCGATCGCACCTCACCGCAAGGACCCTGTGCAGTGCGAAATCATATCAGGAAGCGTTTGACAGGCTTCAGGCAAATCACCAATTTCTAAATCCTCAGCAGAGTCGTGACAGTGAGGCGACGTGGATACCGGATTGGTGGCGGGACAGATGCATATCGACGGCGATGAACTTCGTTCCAAGTACCTGAAATTCTTTGCCGAGCGCGGCCATGCCCTGATCCCGAGCGCCTCCGTGATTCCGGACAACGACCCGAGCGTGCTGTTCACCACCGCCGGCATGCACCCCCTGGTTCCCTATCTGATGGGCAAGCCGCATCCCGCGGGCGCACGTCTGGTCGACGTCCAGAAATGCGTGCGCACCAACGATATCGAGGAAGTCGGCGATTCCACGCACCTGACCTTCTTCGAGATGCTCGGCAACTGGTCGCTCGGCGACTACTTCAAGCAGGAGTCGATCACCTGGAGCTGGGAGTTCCTGACCAGCCCGGACTGGCTCGGCATTCCTCAGGAGCGGATCGCGGTCAGCTGCTTCGCCGGCGGCCTCGGCGTCGAGCGCGACGAATTCTCCTACCAGGTGTGGCGCTCGCTCGGCGTCCCCGATTCCCGCATCGCCTTTCTCGGCATTGAGGATAATTGGTGGGCGACCGGCGACGAGGGTCCCTGCGGCCCCGATACCGAGATCTTCTACGACACGATCGGCACCCCGTGCGAAAACGGCGCGGCCTGCAAGCCCGGCTGCGACTGCAAGCGTTGGGTCGAGATCTGGAACAACGTGTTCATGGCCTATAGCCGCCAGGCCGGCCAGGTGCTCGATCTGCCCAAGCGCAACGTCGATACCGGCATGGGCCTGGAGCGCACGCTCGCGGTGTTGAGCGGGGTCGAGACCGTTTACGAGACCAGCTCGTTCCGGCCGATCGTCGAAGCCCTGATCGCCAAGTCGAAATACACCGAGGCCGAGATCCGCGCCGAGCCCGATCTGCTGCGCGCGCTGCGCGTCGTCAGCGATCACTTGCGCACCTCGGTCTTCATCATCGGCGACGAGCGCGGCACGGCGCCCTCGAATCAGGGCGCCGGCTATGTGCTGCGCCGGTTGATCCGCCGCGCGATCCGCTTCTGCGACACGCTCGGCATTCCCGCCGAGGCCTGGGTCGCGACGCATCAGGTGGTCATCGACCTGTTCGCCAAGGCCTATCCGGAGCTGCGCCAGAATTCCGAGCGCATCGCCCATGAGCTCGGCACCGAGCATGTCCGCTTCGATCAGGCGCTGAAGACCGGTATCCGCCTGCTCAACAAGGATATCGAGGATTTGAAGGCCGCCGGTTCGACCGTGCTGTCGGGTGAGAGCGCGTTCAAGCTCTACGACACCTACGGCTTCCCCATCGAGTTCACGATCGAGCTCGTCGAAGAGCAGGGCTTCTCGGTCGATATGGAAGGCTATGAGCGCCGCTTCACCGAGCATCGCGAGGCCTCGAAGACCGAAGCCGCCAAGAGCGGTCTCGCCGATCTCAGCGATGAATCGGTGCGCTACCACACCGCGACCCATCTGCTCCACGCCGCCTTGCGCGAGATCCTCGGCCCCCATGTGTTCCAGAAGGGCTCGAACATCACGCAAGAGCGCATGCGCTTCGACTTCAGCCACCCGGCGCCGATGACCAAGGACGAGATCGCCGCGGTCGAGAACTGGGTGCAGAAGGCGATCGATGCCAAGATCCCCGTGACCTCGGAATCGATGAGCCTCAACGAGGCCCAGAACTCCGGAGCGATCGGGCTGTTCTCGGACAAATACGACAGCCAGGTCTCGGTCTACAAGATCGGCGACCTCTCGATGGAACTCTGCGGCGGACCCCACGTGACCAACACGATGGAGATCGGCAAGTTCAAGATCGCGAAGGAGCAGTCGTCCTCGGCGGGGGTGAGGCGGATCCGGGCGGTGATTTCGTAGGGGGGCGAGGATAAGCCAGATAGGACAATATCCTGCCCCAGTTCGTCATTGCGAGCGAAGCGAAGCAATCCAGATCGTGCCGCTACACAACGAACAAAAATCGATTGGCCGATAATAGCTTTCCTTCGAGATATTCGTAATGTTCAACGATTCATAGCTGATCATTTAGATATAAGGATAG
>CAIUCF010000602.1 GCA_903897565.1 uncultured Rhodospirillales bacterium
GATAAGGCGTTAAGCCAGGCCTGGGCGAGTTGTTCATCGCGAGGCGCTCAAGATTCGCCGGCATTCGCGCAATGCGTACTCGATCGGGAAGAGAGGATTTCAACCGCCGAACCGGGAGAACCGCAATGAGACTCGTTCCAATGACGGCGATGGCCGCCGCCGCGGCGTTGCTCTCCGCCTGCGCCGATCTGCACCCCAAAATGGACCAACAATTGGCGATGGAGAAAAGTGCCTGCGCCGAGGTAGGGCTTGTCCCCGGAACCGACGCCTTCTCGAATTGCTTCTTGTCGATGGACGCTTCGAATACCTACGACCGGAGCGCTGCTTCCCGCTAGGTTGTTCTCGGCCGGCATTCGGATCGTAGGTATGGCCAGGCGTAGCTGGCCTGACCATCAAATTCTTCTCTGCCTATCGGGTCGTGCCGCCGCGACCCGCGCACGAGACCGCCCGAACGACCCAGTTGTGGTGTCACGATCTCGGCAATCATTTAGGGGTCCCTTTAGGTCTTGCGCGATCCCGGCAAGGGCGGTCGTCGCGCGTCCTTTCGACGTCGGACGCCGACCGCTCAAATTGCAGGATTCCTTACGGAAGTTTGGACCCCGGGATACAAGATGGCGGCGGAAACTCCTCGAAGATCTCCCCCTTACGATCGATGAAAAGCGTCGTCTCCATGTCGAATACGGACCCGTCGGCTATCCAGCAACCATCACCATAGGCCGTAGCGCCGCCTGCGATGTCGAAGCCTTGCTCTTGCAATCCGCTCGTGATGCGTCCCCATGCGAACCCGTCCGCGCCTGAAATGTCGGTTTCATCCATCGACGGTATGACTCCGAGGCGAATTCCGCCTGTCGTCGGCGCTTGACAGCCCTGTTGCAAACAGACGGCGACCATCACGAATATTGGAGACAGTCTCATCGCGGCTCCCGCGAGCATTAGTCCCGAGAGAATAATCAGCCTGTCGGCGATTTTTTCACATTAAACACGGATTTAATTATGACGATTTGACCCGACACAACGAAATATCGTTATGTCTAAAAATGATTTTACTTAGTCTTCTTGATCGACAGCCTCTTCATCGAAGTCGATAGTCGGCAACCCTGCCTCCGAAAGCGCCTCGCGAAATGCCTCGAGAATTTGCCGCATGCCGGCATGCTTCGGCAATCCATGGACGACGTTGACCCAGATCTCGATGACGCGCTGATCAAATTTACGACGGCAGACCATTTCGGCGGTCTTGAGCAACTCCTCGGCAAGAGCGCGACGGACGACGCGGTCGCCAGAGATCCACACGCCCGGCGCGATGCACTCCGCCCTGCTGCCGGCGAGTTGGAGGAATCGCACGAGATTGTTCAGGCCCGCTTCGGCGGTTGGACCAGAGACCGGTTCCATGAAAGCCCAGGGGAAAGAGTGATCCTGACGCCGCAGGCTCCGCCATGCCGCCTTGGCCTGCGTCTCCCCCCGGACCGTCGCCAACTCGAGCAAAGGAGCGATCCGGGCAATTTCCGTGATCGCCATGGCCGCGAGGGTTGCCGAGGTCGCATAGCGCCGCGCGAGGAACAGAATGCGGGCGTCCTTCAACATACGGATTGCGGTCGTCTGCATCGCTTCCATTCCGTCCCGAATCTCGGACAGATTTGGCACCCCCTGATGGAGGGGTGGCAGGTGGAGGTCGATCGCATTCATCTGATTTCGCCCGAGGTGGTCAGTCAAA
>CAIUCF010000603.1 GCA_903897565.1 uncultured Rhodospirillales bacterium
AGTACTGGGCTCAACTGCTCATCCTTAAACTGCGCGGCAAGAAGGTTGCGGTGTTTTGCGACTCCACGATCCACGATCAGCGGCAACGGGCATTCAAAGGCGTGTTGAAGCGGGTGTTCTTTGGGCTCATCAACGCGATCTTCTGCTATGGCACGCGAAGCATGGAGTATGTCGCCCATTACGGCGCCAGCCCTGAGAAAATCTTCAAACGGTGTCAAGCCGCTGCGATTCCGCACGACTACTCGGCGGACCGCGCGCGCGCCGATCGCGTTGCTCTCGCGCCGGCGCCCGAGACACCGCGTTTCCTCTATGTCGGGCGGCTCTCGCCGGAGAAGGACGTGGAAACCCTCCTCAGAGCCTTCGCCAGAATTCACCAGGAGCTGCCGGCGGCGCGCCTTGTCCTTGTGGGCAACGGGCCGCAGGAGACAAGCCTGCGCGCACTTGTTCGCGCATTGGAGTTGGAGGGCGCCGTCGAGCTGCTCGGCAGCAGGAGCGGGGCCGGGTTGTTTGCGGAGTATTCGCGAGCGACTTGTCTCATCCTGCCGAGTCAGAGCGAGCCCTGGGGGCTGGTGGTGAATGAGGCGCTCGCCTTCGGCTGCCCGGCAATTGTCAGTTCCCATTGTGGTTGTTCGCCCGAACTCATCGTCGACGGCGTCACCGGCTACGTCTATCCGGTTGGCGATGCAGATGCCCTCGCGCAGCGCATGATGGCTGCAGTCTCGGTGTTTGCGGATCACCTCGGGACGGCGACAGCCTGCCTCGAGCAGATCGCGGAATTTTCGCCTCGTGCGGCCGCCGGACAGATCCTGTTCGGCTTGGAGAGCACCTTGGCAGCGAGCATGGGGGCCTGAATGAATCCAGAGCCCGTCTATATCGACCTGTCGCGATACCGTAATCCGGAAGGTTTTCGGGGTCGGCCCGCTTGGTTCGTGCAGCTTTGGTGGTTGGTCCAAGACTGGCTGGTGCGCCCGTCACCGCAATTCATGTATGGCTGGAGACGATTCTGGTGGCAGCGCTTTGGCGCGCTCCTTGGTGAGAACGTGATGATCCGGCCATCCGCCAGAGTGACCTATCCATGGAAGGTCCGGATCGGCGACCGCAGCTGGATCGGCGACAATACCGAACTCTACAGTCTCGGCGAGATCGAGATCGGCAGAGATGCCGTAATCTCGCAGATGAGTTACCTCTGCGCCGCCACGCATGATCATACCCGACCCGACTTTCCGCTGATCGCGGGTCCTATTCGGATCGGCGATCAGGCCTGGCTGGCCGCCGGGTGTTTCATTGCTCCCGGTGTCAGCATTGGCCGCGGGGCGATCGTGGGTGCGCGCAGCGTGGTCCTGCGCGACGTGCCGGAAGCGACGATCTGGGCGGGGAATCCTGCGCGGAAGTTGCGGGATCGCGCCGACGCGACCTGATTGCGCCGGAACCTCGCGATCTGGTCGGGCGACTACCGTCGGCGTGTGGTGAGATTGCTGCGGAGCGCCGCGCCGCCCAGACCGCCGATGATGGATGCCAGCAGCCCGATGACGAGGCTCGGAACCAGGCTCGGTGACGAGGGCGTGTTCGATGTCTCCGGCGGCTGTATGACCTGTTCGGCAAAGGTGGAGCCGGTAGATGCCAGGAACACGCTCCGCTCGGTGCCCATCATGATCTCCGACAGGATCGCCCGATTCTCCGCGGTGCTCATGCTCGTCGACATCTGGTCGTTGAGGTAGCGGAGTTGTTCGTTCGCACGCGCGAGCGCGTCGATGCGGACCGCGGCGTCCGATTCCTGCATTGCCCATGTCAGGAGATCGTTGGCCAACTCGGGGCTCCTTGCAGTCAAGGAAAGGGTCCGCTGCGTGGTTTTCAGAGACTGGCTCACCTTCAGATGGCTCTCCATGTACTTGGCAAGCCGGCTGGCGTCGGGCGGCGTCCATCCGGGGAAACCGAGAGACGTGGCGACCCATTGGCGGAACCGTGACAGCGGTCCATTCGGGCGTTTCCATTCATGTCGGTCCGCGTCCCAGGACTTGGCGTAAAGGATGCGAAGAGCGTCATGGTCCTTGATCATCGCCGCCGCCACCCGGCGCGAAGTCAGGAGCGTCACGAAGGTCTCGTAACGAGTCTGGGTCGCACTTTGTGTGCCGCCGCCCAAGCCGGCGAGCCCGGCGAGACTGCTTGCGGACCCGATGCTGCCTGATAGCCCGGACTGGACATTGAGGCGGTCGAGTTCGGAAGGCGGCGTGATCAATGCCGCCGAGGTGTAAGACTTCGGGAACATGGAGAGTGCCGCCAGGAACAGGGCAAACAAGAGCAGCGAGATCACCAGAACCGTCAAGGGATAGGCTCTCGTGCTATCGATGATCCTCCCGAAGAGACTATCCGCGGGAGCGACGGCGGCAGTGGCGGCGCGCCGTGTGTCCTCGTTGTCCGCGCTCTGCATAGCCTGACTGGATATCATCAACCGTCCTTCTTTGATCGCACCCGGATTCCAGGTCCGTTTCCCAAACACCATCGGGACGCTGAGAACTTAACGGATCAAGAGTGCAAATCAAGAGGCGCTGAACGCGGAGAGCGGGGGGCATCTTGAAATCCCGCGAGCGTGTCGATCGAACCGGTGCTCCACCAGCGTTCCGCGCAAGCTTTTGCTTCGCGGGAAAAGCGGGCATAACTGCCCGAGCCCGTCCACGTGCGCCGATTCTGGTTCGCATCGCCGACCCGGG
>CAIUCF010000604.1 GCA_903897565.1 uncultured Rhodospirillales bacterium
CAATATCGACGTCGCCGACAAGACGCTCTTCCCGCTCGCGAAATCCTGGTACATGGGCGACAACGTACCGGGCAAGCCGCGGGTCATCCTGTCCTATCTCGGCGGTTTCTCGCTGTATCGCGCGACCTTGGAGGCCGCCGAAGACAACAAGTACACGGGCTTTAAGCTGGAGCGGGCGAAGCTGAGCAAAGCTGCGGAATAGGCGGGTGTCGAACATGCGCATGGCGGGCCGGCGCGGCATCATCACCGCGGCGGCCTCGGGCACCGGGCGCGCCGCAGCGTTGTTGTTCGCGCGCGAGGGCGCCGCCGTCTGCGTCGTCGATCGCGACGGTGACAAGGCCGAGGACGTCGTCGCCGACATCCGCAGCGCCGGCGGCACGGCTTTCGCGATCGCCGCCGATCTGCGCGACGACACCGCCTCGCGGGATATCGTGGCGCGGACGGTCGCCACCTTCGGCGGCATCGATTTCCTGTGGAATCACCTCGGCATTCCCGGCCCGGCGGCGGTCGAGGATCTCGACATGACGCAGTGGGACAGCGCCATCGATCTCAACATGCGCTCGCAGTTCATCACGACGGGCGCGGCGCTGAAGGAAATGAAACAGGCGGGTCGCGGCAGTATCCTCTTCACCTCGTCGGTTTCGGGACTGGTGTCCTCGCCCTGGAGCCCGGTCTACGGCGCCGCCAAGGCCGGCATCATCGGCCTCGCCCAAAGTCTCGCCCGGCGCTACGGCCCGTCCGGGATTCGGGTGAACGCGATCTGCCCCGGCCCGATCGACACCCCCATGCTTCGCGTCTTCGTCGATCGCCCCGATCAGCCGCACACCAAGGGCATGGATACCGAAGAACTCGTCGGCAAGGTCGCGACGGTCACCGCGCTCGGCCGCCTCGCAAAACCTGAGGAAATTGCCCGCGCCGCCCTGTTCCTGCTCTCCGACGAAGCCTCCTACGTCACCGGCATCGCGATGCCCGTCGATGGCGGCATGCGGGCGTGAACCCGGCACCCGATCGAGTTCTATTCGCCCGTCGCCCAAAATAGCTTTCATCGCGAGCGCAGCGCGGCGATCCGGAAGGCGCGGGTCTTACCGCGCCAAATTATTGGTTTGAGGGTGAGACTGAATGAAATTCGGGAAGCCTGTCATCCGGTGCGATCGGGGCAATCAAGCCCGTCCCCTGGGACGACGAAGTGGGGTTCGCGCCGGATGCGCTTCCGCTGGAGTAATGATAGAGCGGATCGATTGCGACCACGACCGCAAGCGGAGCGCCGATCGCCAGCAAAGAAATGCTCGGCAGCCAGCGGTAATCCTTGCGCACACTCCCCCCTGCGCCAACAGGGTAGCCGATCAGCCAAGCAGGCAATACGACTGCCAACAGCGCAAGGCAGGGAAGCGGCGGGGATAGAGGCAGAGGGCGGGGGCAGACTATCGTGAAAATGGCCCAGAAAATAACGAGCATCGAACCAGAAATGCACACGAGGAAGTAGTCGGCATCCTTCCTGATGGCCTTCGTAATTCGTACGGCGAGCGAGGATGCAAACACGTTGGCAAAAAATGCCGCGATCAAATAGACGGCAAATCCGGGATTGAATTTGTCCATCGTGTCCATGTGTTGGCTGGTGATCTGAGGAAACGCAATCGACACGGCCGCAGTGAATAATACTGTTGGCAAAAAGAAAACATAATATAAAAATAATGTCACTATTATCAGAATTATCAGAGATATTAGTTCATCTTTCCCAAATATTCTTTCGCCCATGCGCCGGAGATCCTCTCCATTATCTAAATATTCCGAATGATATAAGAGAGCGAACCCAACTGCCGTGAATAATGATTCATTACGATCCGCTTCAATCTCGAGATCATATTGTTACTCCTACATTGTGTCGATAGAAAATACGCTATCATGGCGGGAATAAAAATCTGCCCCCCGTCGGGCGATCACGGCGTCTTCTCCGCTGGCGGAGGGGACGAGTGAATAGCGTCGAGTTCCATGATCCGCTGCTGATAGAGGTCGGCCAAACAGTTCAGCGTCGGCTGACGCTGAGACGGCAGCTTAGCCAGGCCACATTTCGCGCCGCGGCTTTGTAGCCAAGCGCGCTGCGCCTGAAGATCGAGCGAGCTACGCGGGTCCGAGCGCCATTGATCTGCCATTACGACGTCCAACACGGAGAGATCGGACTCTAAGCAGATGAATATGTCGACCGGAGCCGTCGCCCTTGCGCAGTCGAAACTCGGGGACTGCGCCTCTAAGGCTCCCCCATCGGGCCCTGGGTAGGACGCGAGCGCCGCACCGGATTCTTGGTCAACAACCTTTATCCAGAAAGGCATCTCGATATCAGCATTGGAACGCGCACACTCAGCGGTTCGCATGAGCTCAGCCTTTAAGTGTAGTTCTGAATTAGCCCAGGCGGCTTTTTCGGTGTAGACGAAAACCCCACCCGCGGTCTCTCGAAGGGCAACGGGGAGCCCCAACCGCTCGAGCCGGTCGCGACACGCGAGCCATCGATCTGTCTTGCTGTCGCTGCTCGTATGATCGGGTTTCGACACGAAGTGGTCGGGACCTTCAAGAGCGTTGCCTCTCCTCTGAAGGGGCGAAATGGATGTCAACATATCCTGTCTACGTGATTGAGAAACCAGCGATGGGGTGAGCAGGAGCGTAGCCATACCGAGACATAGACCTGGGCGCAGATAGCGCCTGAGCACGGCGCCACCGGCCCCGGTCGCGTAACCGATCAGCCACCCCGGGAGTGTTCCCACAAGCTCGCGATATACCGGAATCGACGACGGCACTAGCGGGGCAAATGACAAGGAGAGCGCCCCGAGGCCGAGCGCGATCCCTGATGCCGCCACGGCAATATGCAAGAAGTCTCCTTCCCCTCGCAGCAATCTGTAAGCCCTCATAGCGGCGAACCCCGCCAGCACTCCAAACGCCGCTGCCGAAAATATAAATTCGACGTCGCCGCGGACATCCCTGTCCGGATGTCCGAAGCTCCAATATAGATATTTCCAAAGATCAAGTTGAGGAAAAAAGAATGCAATCCACAACAACATAGTCCCGACGAAAACAACAAGTCCGCCAATTACAACGCGGAGTATTACTCTCAACGACATGATGAACCCTAAAAACGAGTCACACGGCGCCGCGGTAATAGAGAGACGGCGCGAGCACGCGGAACGTCACATCTCAGTCACGGACACTCTGATAAGTTGTCACGCTCGACCTTCTTAGTCTACCCGATTCCCGATCGGATACATCCGACACGGGGGATCGAGTAAACGGCTGTGCCGGCGGCCTCAGGTGCTGGGAACGGCGAGCAGCATGCGCGCATGCCCCTTCACATCCTCCCTCCAGCATGTGATCCTGATGCAGCGAACTAAGAACCCGCGTGTCGGGTCGTGCCCATGGAGGGGCCATTGCTGAGTACGATCGCATTTCCGCGGCTGCTGCGGATCGGCGGCGGCGCCTCGCAGGTGCTGGCTGCGACCTTGGCGCAGTTCGGGTTGAGCCGGCCGTTCATCCTGACCGACCGCTTCCTGCGCGATACCGGCCGGGTCGAGGTGCTGACGGCACCGCTCGATGCTGCCGGGATTGCCTTTACCGTGTTTGCCGATACCGTGCCCGACCCGACCCTGGCCTCGGTCGAGGCGGCATTGACGGCACTGAAAGCCGGCGATCACGACTGCGTGGTCGGCTTCGGCGGCGGCAGCCCGATCGATACCGCCAAGGCGGTCGCCGTGCTCGCCGTGCATGGCGGCGCGATGCGCGACTACAAGGTGCCCCATGTCCAGGACACGCCGGGCCTGCCGATCCTGGCGATCCCGACCACCGCCGGGACCGGTTCCGAGGCGACGCGCTTCACCATCATCACCGACGAGATCAGCGACGAGAAGATGTTGTGCGCCGGTCTTGCCTATCTGCCGCTCGCAGCATTGGTCGATTACGAGCTGACCCTGTCGAAGCCGAAGCGGCTGACCGCGGATACCGGGATCGACGCCCTGACCCATGCCATCGAGGCCTATGTCTCGAAGCGCGCCAATCCGGTCGCCGACGGTTTCGCGCTGGCGGCGATGCGGGCGATCGCGCCGAACCTGCGCCGGGTCTGGGCCGATGCCGGCGACCGCAGCGCCCGCGAGGCGATGATGGCGGGCTCGACCCAGGCCGGGATCGCGTTCTCCAACAGCTCGGTCGCCCTGGTCCATGGCATGAGCCGGCCGATCGGCGCGCATTTCCATGTTCCCCATGGACTATCGAATGCGATGCTGCTGCCGGCGGTGACGGCGTTCTCGGCGCCCGACGGCCTTGCCCGCTACGCCGATTGCGCCCGCGCCATGGGCGTCGCGGCGGAGGGTGAAGGCGATCAGTCGGCGGTCTCCCGCCTGCTCGACGAGTTGGCGCAGCTCAACGCCGATCTCGAGGTCCCCGGGCCGAAGGCCTATGGCATCGACGAGACCCGCTGGCACGATCTGATCCCGACCATGGCCGAGCAGGCGTTGGCCTCGGGCTCACCGGGCAATAACCCGCGCGTGCCCAGCGCGGCCGAGATCGAGGAACTTTACCGCCAGGCCTGGCGCGCCTGACGGCGCCAGGGCAATCACTCAATCCCGGAAAGGGAACGCCATGACCAAGCCCATGAAGATCGATTTCGTCTCCGACGTCTCCTGCCCCTGGTGCGTGATCGGCCTGAAAGGGCTCGAGGCGGCGCTCGACCGCGTCGGCGATCTCGTCGCGGCCGATATCCATTTCCAGCCCTTCGAGCTCAATCCCGACATGCCGGCCGAGGGCCAGAACCTGGTCGAGCACATCACCCAGAAATACGGCATCACCCGGGAGCAGTCGGCCGCCAACCGCGCGGCGATCGTCGACCGCGCGGCCGGCCTCGGCTTCGACATGGAAATGGATGACGACCGCCGCATATACAACACCTTCGACGCCCATCGGCTGTTGCATTGGGCCGGGCTCGAAGGCAAGCAGCGCGAACTCAAGCACACATTGTTCGAGGCCTATTTCACCCTCGGGCGCAGTCCGGGGGACCATGCCATTCTGCTCGATGCCGCGCAACGCGTCGGGCTCGATCGCGAGGCCGCGCGTGCTGTCCTGGAATCGGATCGCTACGCCGCCGATGTCCGCAAGGCCGAGCGCTTCTGGCACGACCAGGGCATCACTGGTGTCCCGGCGATCATCATCAACGACCGCTATCTCATCAGCGGCGGCCAGCCGCCGGAAGCCTTCGAGAAGGCGCTGCGCAGCATCGCCGCCGAAGTCTGATCCACCTTCCCCCAAAACGAGGCCCAGCCTCGGGAAAGACCTGACCCAATGGCATCCGCCAAGACTGCCTTCATCGTCGGCGCCTCGCGCGGCCTCGGCCTCGCGCTCGCCGAGGAATATCTCAACCGCGGCTGGAACGTGGTCGCCACCGTGCGCGGCAGCGGCCACACCGGGCTGCACAGCCTCGCCGAGCGCGCCAAGGGCCGGCTCGAGATCGAAACCTGCGACATCAACGAGCCGAGCCAGGTCGCGGCGCTCCACGATCGCCTCAAGTCGCGCAAATTCGACCTGCTATTCGTCAATGCCGGGGTCGCCAACGACGCCGGGGAGACGATCGCCACCGTCTCGACCGAAGATTTTATCCGCGTGATGGTGACCAATGCGCTGAGCCCGATGCGCTTCATCGAGGCGTTCCAGGACGTGGTGCCGGCGAGCGGCACGATCGGCGTGATGTCCTCGATCCTCGGCAGCGTCGGCGAGAATACCTACGGGCTGTGGGAGGCCTATCGCGGCAGCAAGGCTGCCCTCAACACCTTCATGCGCAGTTTCTCCGCGCGTCATCCCGATGATCCGCGGGCGCTGCTGCTGATCGCGCCGGGCTGGGTTCGCACCGACATGGGCGGACCGCAGGCCGACCTGTCGATCGACGAGAGCATTCCCAAGGTCGTCGACCTGATCACGAAGCTCTCGGGCAAGCCCGGCGTCCACTACTACAATTACGACGGCCGTCAGATCGCCTGGTAACGCTTGCACTTCCACCCGCCATTTTGTAGCGTGTGATGCAAAATGGCGGGTGGAGAGAAATGGCGCGGCCACGGGATTTCGACGAGGGCAAGGTGCTCGACGCGGCGATTGAGCGCTTCTGGAACTTCGGTTACGGCGCAACCTCGGTGCGCGATCTCGGCGACGCCATGGGGCTCGGCCCGACCAGTCTCTACAATGCCTTCGGCGACAAACACGCGCTGTTTACCCGTTGCCTCGATCGCTATCTCGACAACACCCTGCGTGCCCGTATCGGTCAGGCCGAGGCGACGGTTTCGCCGCGCGCTGCCATCGAAGCCCTCGTTCACGGTTTTGTCGATGAATGCCTGGTCGACCCCCGCGGCTGCATGCTGGTCAATGCGGCACTCGAAGTGGCGCCGCACGACATGCAAATCCACGATTTCATCGCCGCGCGCTTGGGTGAACTCGAAGAATTCCTGATCGCCCGGATCGCTGCCGGGCAGCGCGACGGTGACATTGCCGCGACCTATCCGCCCGAAAATATCGCCCGACTGCTGGTCACGACCCTGCTCGGGCTGCGCGTCCTCGCCCGCTCGCGGCCCGATCCCGACCTGCTGCGCGGCGCCGCCCGCCAGGCGCTGGCCCTGCTCGATCTGCCGCCATCCACCCGATAACCAATAACGAATCCCAGGGAGAACAAGATATGATCGATCTCTACACCGCCTCCACGCCGAATGGCTGGAAGGTCTCGGTCCTGCTCGAAGAACTCGGCATGCCGTACAAAGTCATCCCGATCAGCCTCAGCAAGGGCGACCAGAAGACGCCGGAATTCCTGAGGCTCTGCCCGAACGGTCGGATTCCGGCGATCGTCGATCGCGACAACGACGATTTCGCGATCTTCGAGAGCGGCGCGATCATGCTCTATCTCGCCAAGAAGGCCGGCAAGCTGCTGCCGAAAGACGTCAAGGGCGAGTCCCGGGTGACGCAATGGCTGATGTTCCAGATGTCCGGAATCGGCCCGATGATGGGTCAGGCCAACGTGTTCTACCGCTATTTTCCCGAGAAGATTCAGCCGGCGATCGATCGCTACCAGAAGGAATGCCGGCGCTTGTTCGAGGTGCTCGACCGCCAGCTGGAGGGTCGCGACTATCTCTGCGACGAGCTCAGCATCGCCGATATCGCCAATTGGTGCTGGGTCCGCATCTATGAATGGCCGGGCGTCGACGTCAGCGGGCTCGACAATCTCAAGGCCTGGCTTGCCCGGCTCGAGGCCCGCCCGGCGTTCCAGAGAGGCATCGTCGTTCCGGAGCCGCTCGTGCTCGAGGCGGTGCTCGACCTCGCCAAGGCCGTGGTGGTGCGCTGATGCTGACCTATCGCACGCCGGTCGAGGTCATCGGCGCCGAGGGCCTGCGCATCGTCCTCGTCCAGGGGCTTCCCAGCCCCTGGGGCCAGGCGGCCAAGACCATCTTCGAGATCAAGGGGCTCGATTACATTGCGGCGCCGCTGGTGCCGGCCGGCGAAAATCCCGAGATCGTCGCCTGGTCCGGCCAGAATACCGGCCCGGTGGTCGCCTGGGCGGATGAGAAGCCGATCGATCGCTGGATCGATATTCTCTACCTCGCCGAACGGCTCGCACCGACACCGGCGCTGATCCCCGCGGATCCGATTGAACGCGCACTTATGATCGGCCTGTCGCATGAAATCTGTGGCGAGCTGGGCATCGGCTGGAACCGCCGTCTGCTGATGATCGCGCCGATGATGACCGCGCCCGAGCCGCCCGAATTCGCCATGCAACTCGGCGGCAAGTATCGCTACAACGACGCCGATACTGCCGCGGCGGCGACCCGCATCGCGGCGAGCCTCACGGCTCTCGCAGGTCAGCTGCGATCCCAGGCAGTGAAGGGCGTCCCCTATTTCGTCGGTCACGCCTTGAGCGCTCTCGATATCTATTGGACAGCCTTCGCCAATCTGTTGGCGCCACTGCCGTCGTCGCAATGCCCAATTCCCGACGCCGTGCGCCCGATGTTCGTCGTCACCGACCCGCAGATCGTCGCGGCGCTCGACCCGATCCTGCTCGAACATCGCGACCGCATCTTCGCCGCACATTTCCGGTCGCCCATGGAGTTCTGAGGCCCGGCTATGGCAGGCAAGATCGCAGCGCTCGTCTTCGACGCCTACGGCACATTGTTCGACGTCGGATCCGCCGTTGCGGGCTGCGACGGCATCTCCGCGGCGGAAGCCGACAGCCTCGGCACGCTGTGGCGGGCGAAACAGCTGGAATATTCCTGGCTGCGCTCGCTGCAGGGCCGCTACGTCCCGTTCTCGCAGATCACCGCCGAGGCGCTCGACTATGCGCTCGACGCCAGCGGCCGCGGGGATGCGGTGGTGCTGCGGGAATATCTGCTGGCGAATTACCGCCGGCTCTCGCCGTTTCCGGAAATCCGCGCCACCCTGGAAAGGCTGCAGGGGGCCGGCATTCCG